>JACCQV010000108.1 GCA_013813945.1 Deltaproteobacteria bacterium
TGCCAGGGCTGATCCGATCGTCGATGGTGATCAAGCTGCTGTTCCCGGGCTCGTCGGCACCAGGCTGGCTGATCGTGATCGCGTCGCCGATGTACGCGCTGCTCGCGTACGTGATCCTCATCATCCCGTATCAGTTCACCGGAAGCGGCTGGTTCATCGCCGGTATCCTGGGCGTGGTCGTCGCGCAGAGCGTGCTCGCGCGCGCGGGCTTCCAGCTCGCCAAGCCGCAGACCGAGGAAGAGGCGCTGATCCAGATCAACAAGGTCAGGCGCTACTACGTCGGCGTGATGATGATCTCGGCTGTCCTCATCGTGATCGCGCTCGGCAGCCTGGTCTGGAAGCTCAATCTGCGCTGGACCGACGTCTTCATGGCGGTGCTCAAGTTCGAGAGCAACGTGCTGATCCTGACGATGATCGGTGCGGACCTCGTGGTCACCAACCTCGACAAGGCGCGCCACTACACGGCGGGGCGCGATCACGTCGAGGATGCGACCGAGAACAAGATCGCCGCGTTCGTGAGCTTCGAGGCACCGCCGCCGCCGCCATCTGGTCCGGCGCCGGGGCACTAGCTCTCAGCGCAAGCGGTCAACGAGATCGAGCCACAGCGGTCGCATCTCGGGCCGGGTGAAGAGCTCGAAGTGATCCGGATCGAGCGCATCGCCGAACATCTTCCCGACGATGCGGAGCGGTGCGGCGCACACGAGGTGTCCCGCGAAGCCGGCCGCATCACGCGGCGTGCACATCCAGTCGCCGGCGCCGACGAAAGGCAGCACCGGCGTCGTGATCTCGTGGGCCGCGGCCTGGTAGTCGATCCCGCCGAGGCTCGTCCAGCGTGCGGCGATCGTCCACCCCGTGAGCTGCTTGACGTAGGTCGCGGCCTCGTCGGCGGCGCCGATGCGTAGCGCGCGAACGGGCGCCCGCCCCAGCATCGCGGTCACGTTGCGATACACCGCCATCAGCGCGCGGCGCCGCAACCCGCCGTGTGGGCCGAGCAGCCAGACTGCGGTGGCCGGCAGCATCAGCAAGCGCGGTGACGGAATCCGCGCGGTGCCGAGCGCAGCGGTCGCGACCAATCCTCCGAGCGAGTGTCCGAGCAGCACGAGGTCTTCCGGGGCGCACTCGGAGCTCCGCGCTGCGGCGGCGACGATCGCAGGGAGGTCGAGCTCGACCAGGTCATCGAAGCTCCAGTCGTCGGGGCCGGCGGTCGGAGGTCGCGAGCGACCATGGCCGCGAAAATCCGGGACCAGTACATCGTAGCCGTGCTCGGCGAGCGTCGCCGCGAACGAGCCGGGACGGCGTGCGCCGAAGTAGCGCCCGTCGGTCATCATCGCGTGCAGACAGACGATGACGCCGCGGCGCTCACCGCGGGCGCGCACCCGAGCGATGGCGAGCGTGACGCCGTCGGCGGTGCGCGCGTCGAGCTCGTCGTGGAGCCTGGCCATCAGAAATAGTAACGAGCGCCGGCGGCTGCGTTGATATCCAGACCTGGGCCATCGTCGAACTCGATCTCGAACACGCCCGCGACCTCGACGAACGCGTCGATCGGGACCGTCTTGAAGTCGAACAGCAGGCCGACGACGCCGCGCAGTCCGAGCGCGAACGCTTGCTTGTCGCCGCTCTTCTCGCGGTTGATCAAGCGCACGCCCGGACCGAGGTAGACGGGCAACACGAAGCTGTCGCGGGACTGAAGGATCCACGGATGGAACACGTAGTCGACGTGCAGGTGGATGCCGCTGCTGATGAACGCGAAGCCAAGCCCCGCCTGCAGCGCCTGGTCGTCCTGGAGGTAGAGCTTCGCGCTGATACCCGTCGGCTCGCCGAGGATGATTCCGATCCCGAACGTGCCCTTGTCTCCGGCGCGCGATCCCTCGGCGGCGGCGACCTCGATCTCGTCCTCGGCGAGAGCGGGTCCGGCCAGAGCCCCAAGCATGCAGAGTGCGACGGCGACTCTCATGCCGCCACGCTAGCCCGCCAGCGCGGTCCGGGGCAAATTGCGGGCCGCCGGGGGTAACACAGCAGTGACTGGAGCGATTGTTGTGGGGCGCCTGCAACTTTTGGATTCGCCGCCCACGAGGCGCGCTAGCTGCGCAGCAAGCGAGCGAGCTTGTTGCGGCTGATCCCGAGCGCGCGCGCGGCCGCGGACTGGTTGCCGCCCTCGCGCTCGAGCACGGCCTTCGCGTAGCGCCGCTCGGCATCCTCGAGCGAGAGGTTCGCGGGCAGCGAGATCGCGTCGGGATCCGTCGCCGGCACCGCCGGCGTGGGCGGCATCGCGGGCATCCCGATGCTCGACTCGCTCGGGATCTGGATCACGCCGGTCTGGCGACGCGGCTCGAGACCGAGATCCTTGATGCTGAGGAGCGTGCCCTGGCTGAGCACGACGGCGCGCTCGATCGTGTGCTCGAGCTCGCGCACGTTGCCAGGCCAAGGATACGCACGCAGCGCGGGCTTGGTGGGCTCGGCGAGGCGAATCGGACCTTTGCGGTAGCGACGCGCAAACTGGTCGACGAAGTGCGCCGCGAGATCCGTGATGTCCTCGCCACCGCGCTCGCGCAGCGGTGGGATCTCGATCTCGACGACGCGCAGCCGGAAGTAGAGATCGGTGCGGAACTGGCCGGCGTTCGCCATCGCCGCGAGATCGCGGTTGGTGGCCGCCACGATGCGGACGTCGGCGGTGTGGGTCTCGCGGCCGCCGAGGCGCTCGAACTTGCGCTCCTGAACGAAGCGCAGCAGCTTGCCTTGCAGCGGCAGCGGCAGCTCGCCGATCTCGTCGAGGAACAGCGTGCCGCCGCTCGCGGCTTCGACCTTGCCGATCACGCGGCTGTCGGCACCGGTGTACGAGCCGCGCTCGTGGCCGAATAGCTCGCTCTCGACGAGGGCGGCCGGCAACGTCGTGCAGTCGACGTGGACGAACGGAGCCTCGCGGCGTGCGCTGTTGACGTGGATCGCACGCGCGAGCAGGCCCTTGCCGGTGCCGGTCTCGCCATGGAGGAGGACGGTCGCGTCGGTCTGCGCCGCGCGGACGATCATCTCGTAGACGGCGGCCATCGCCGGGGACGTCCCGATCACGTGGTTGAAGCGGCCGCGCAGCGAGAGCCCGCGCTGGGTGTCGTCACCGCGCAGCGTCGTGTAGTCGATCGCACGGCCGATCTGCTCGGCGAGCACGCGGATGAACTCCTCGTCGCGTTCCGTGAACGTACCTTCGCTCTTGTTGAGGACCTGGAGCACGCCTCGGATCTGATCGCGCCGGATGATCGGCGCGGTCAGCATCGACGCTGTCGGGTAGCCGATCTTCTGCGCGATCTCCTCGGCCCAGCGCGGGTCCGACGGGACGTCGCGCATGTTCACGAGCTCCCCGGTGGCGGCGACGTGACCGACGACGCCGTAGCCCTGCGGGACACGGAGCTCCTGCAGCTCGGGCAGGGTCGCGACGCGCGAGCGGATCTCGTCGGTAGCGCCGTCGATCAACCACAGCGTGGCCCGATCGGCGCCGAGCGCGCGGGCGACGCGCGTCGCGAACGTCGCGAGCAGATCGTCGAGCTCGACCTCGCCCGCGATCATCGCGCCGAGATCGGCCAGGAGCTCGAAGCGCTGCTCGTGCTCGGACATGCGCGGTTTGAGCATCGCATACATGGTCATGCGGCGGCGGCACGCTCCGCATCGCGTGCACAGAGGACCATGCCTTCGCGTGCCGCGACGGTGCCTGGGAGGTTCTTGCGTGCCTCCGCTTCGATCGCCGCGAGCTGTGCGTCGGTCCGGTTCGGGTCGTGGTGGAACAGCACGAGCTGCGGGACACCCGCCGCGCGCGCGAGCTCTGCGCCGGCTTGCCAGGTCGAGTGGCCCCAGCCGACCTTCGCCGGATACTCCTCGGGCGTGTACTGCGAGTCGTAGATCAGGATGTCCGCGCCCGCGGCGAGCTTCTTGAGCGTCGGGTCGACGCACGAGAAGTGCTCGGTGTCCGTCGCGTAGACGATCGACTGCCCGCCGTGCTCGAGCCGGAAGCCATAGACCGGATCGGGATGGTTGAGCTTGGCCATGGTGATCGTGATGTCGCCGATCGTGAACTTCTCGTTGGGACGGAGCTCGCGCGTCGAGATCTGATCCTGGAGCGTCGAGTAGTCGACCGGAAAGAACGGCGCCCGGAACAGCGAGCGGATCGCCTCGTCGTGCGACATCACGCCGTTGGGACCGGACGCGATCTCGACGCGGTGCCCGGGCACGTAGATCGGCGTGAAGAACGGCAGACCCGCGACGTGATCCCAGTGCAGGTGAGACAGCAGGATCGTCGAGTGGCGCGGGCCCTTGGCCATCCGTTCGTCGCCGAGCGTCCGCAGGCCGGTGCCGGCGTCGAGGATGATCCGGGTATCTCCGGCGCAGACCTCGACGCACGCCGTGTTGCCGCCTGCGGTCTTCTCCGCACCCGGAGTCGCGATCGAGCCGCGAACGCCGAGGAACCGAACGGTGAGATCGTGGGTGGACATGGCCCAGGTATCTTCACCTTCGGTGCCACGTTCAAGTACCTGCGATTGCTTGCTCCGCTAAAGGCCGATGCTCCACAATGGAGCAGGCCTGCTCACTTCTTGAGCGCGCCTTTCAACAAACGGAGCAGGTCGATCGAGGTCTCGCGCGCGACGATCAGCGCGGCGGCGACGTAGGCGACGCCGCCCACGACGATCTCGATGGGCAGCAGGATTCCCGGGTGGTCGAGGCCGCCCCCGATCAACACACGGCCGGTGATGTAGACGGCCGCGCCCATGACCACGCACGCGATCATCGGGCGCACGAAGCCGAGAAACAGGCGGCCAGGGGAGACGCCCTCGCGAACGACGACCGCGATGCCGGTGATCGCGGTGAACCCGAAGGCGATGCCGACTGCCGCTGCTGCGGCGCGCAGGCCGTACGGCGAGAGCAGCCAGATGCCGCCGAGCAGGATCGCGATCTTCGCGATCTCGAGGAGCATCAGCCGGTTCGTCTTCCCCTCGGCCTCGAGATACGCGGACAGCACCCACGTGATCGGACGGAACACGGAGAGCGACGTCAGCACGGCGAGCAGCGGCGCGACTTCCTGCCACTTGTTGTTGGGGAGGAGGAGCGAGATCAGCGGATACGCGACGAGTCCGAGGCCGATCGCGAGCGGGAAGATGATGAGCGACAGCAGGGCGCTCGTTCTCTCGAGTGCGGCCGGGCGTCGCTCGGGAGGGAGCGCGGCCATCGACGGCATCAGCACGAGCGCGATCTGCTCTCCGACCTGGATCGCCGGGATGTCGGCGAGGTTGTAGGCCATGTTGTAGGTGCCCACGGCCCCGGTGCCGAAGAAGTGCGAGATCGCGAGCTTGTCCCAGTAGCGCGAGGCCGAGTTCGCGATGCCCTGGATCCCGAGCGGCACGCCGAACTTGAGCATCGCCTTGAACCGCGACCAGCGCAGCGGTGTTGGCGTGGTCCAGCTGCGGAAGCCCGCGGCGCGCACGAGGATCAGAAACATCACGACCGACTGCACGATGTTCGCGTAGACGATCGACATGCCGCCGTGGCCCAGCGCTGCGAGGCCGAGTGCGCTGACCGCGTACGCGACCTCGCCGAGGCCGAGCGCCATGCCGGATGCGCGGAACATCATGTCGCGCGTCAGCACGCGTTCGGGCATTGCCGAGAGGCGCCGGATGAAGATCGCGAGCGCCATCCCCGGCACGAACTCGGCAGCGAGTGGCGCGTTGAGCATCGGTGTCAGCCGTCCACCGAAAAGTGCGATCAGCCCGAGCGAGAGGATGCCGAGCACGACGTAGGCGACAGTCGCGTGAAAGGTGACCTCGAGCGCGTCATCGCCGCGACCCTTGACGACGGCGTACTGACCGAAGCCCCAGATCGTCAGCCAGTTGGCTGTCATGCAGAGGATCGTGGCGTCGGCGACCTCGCCGATGGTCTCCGGCGCGAGGAACCGCGTCATCATGAGCGTGCCAACGACGCCCACGGCTCGCCCACCCATGCTCGAGACCACGGTCCAGAGCGCACCGCGCGCGGCTTTGTTGGCGAGAGACATGGAGTCGCGATGCTGACGTGCAGTCCGCATGCCGCTAACCGAGTGAAACTCGGAGTGTGGCGCTACCGCACGTTACAGGAATCTGCGGAAGCGATAACACAGCCAGGCGAGGGCCTTCATCCAGAACGGCAGGCCCCTCCAGCTCGTCTGGTCGTATGGATCGCAATTCGCGACGGACTGCTCGAAGTTGCGTACGAGCTCCTGCCCGACGTGGGTGTCGAGGATCTCGACGGTGACCTCGAGGTTGGAGAACCGACTCTGTGCGTCGAAGTTGTAGCTGCCGATCGTCGACCAGGTCGCATCGATGGCCGCGGTCTTTGCATGCATCATCGGGCCGCGCCACATCATGATCCGCACGCCGTAGCGCGAGAGCCCGCGGAGGACGTAGAGGCTCGCCCACTGGATCACGCGAACATCGGAGCTACCGGGGACGATCACCCGGACGTCGACGCCGCGCATGGCGGCACGCGTCAGTGCGCGCCGGAGTCCCC
>JACCQV010000134.1 GCA_013813945.1 Deltaproteobacteria bacterium
GCGTGGCCTTGCCTTGCGCGGTGTTCGTCGCGAGCGTCGCGAGGCTGGTCGGACTGATCGTCTCGGAGAACGTGTAGTAGTCGATCTTGTGGTTGGTCTCCCACGCGGCGAGCGTTGCGGCCGACGCCGCCAGGATGGTTCGCACGCGATCGATCCGGCTCGGTCCGCCGGCGGATTCCGCGAGCGCCATCGACTTCGAATCGTCGATCAGGATCGCGATCCGGTTCGGTTCGCGTGCGACCTGGCGCAGCTCGACCGCGGGCTGAAGAAACACCACGAGCGCTCCGACTCCAGCAGCGGCACGCAGGCCGATCATCGTTGCGCGACGCCATGCCGGCGCACCCCGGCTCGCGCGCCACGCCAGCCCCACGATCGCGATCACGACTCCACCACCGAGCGCGAGCCCGAGGCGGCCCCATGGAGCGAGCATCACCCAGCGGTACTCGTTGAACTCGGTCGCACCCGGCGCGGCGAGCCGCACGGTCAGCGCGACGAGTGCCTCGGCGGCGAGCGCACCACCGGAGAGCAGCGCGAGCACACCGAGCGCGGCGCCGAGCCCACCCTTGCCGCGGCGGACCGCGAGCACGGTCGCGATCATGAGCACGAGGCACGCGGCTGCGAGCGCGTAGCGGACCAACGGTGAGAACAGGACGATGTTCACGGTTTGTCGTTCGACTTCTCTGCGGGACCCGGGGCGGGCGTCTGGGCCCCGTCGTCGGGTTTCCACCGCCGCCGCTTCATGATGAACGGGACGTGAACCTGATCCGCCTTGTAGTCGAGGCACAGCGCGTACATCACGAGGTTCACGCCCATGCGGAACGCGAGCTCGCGCTGGCGCTCGCCGCCGGGCTCGCAACGAAATTCGTAGTTGCCGAAGTCATCGCGCGACCACGCGCCGCCGAGATCGTTCGCGATGTACGCGGCGACGAGTCGCCCGTCGCGAATCACGCCTTCCATCGCAGGCGCGATCGCAAGCCGTCCGGACGGCTTGTCGAGCAGATAGAACGACTTGTAGACGACGTGATCGCTCGGGATGATCTCGAGCCCCTTCGTCGAACCTGTCGTCGGGAACACCGCGGACATGAGCTTGCGAACCGAACCGTCGAAGGCGCCATCGGTCGAGCCCTCAGCGGAGTCGATCAGCAGGAAGCCGCCGAACGTGAGGAACCGGCGCAGCGCTTCGATCCCCGCTGCGCTCGGCAGCTCGATCTCGCGCTCACCGGCCAGATAGAGGAAGGGGGTCTCGTGCAACGTGTCGGCAGTCGGCACCACGATCGCTGGTTCGAGCTCGACGTCGATCGACGTGCGCTTCTCGATCTCCCAGCCGAGCCGGCGCAGGGCGCTGGGGCGGGGATTCCATGCCGTGTGCGCTCCGAGCTTGAGCTGACCGAACCGGAACTTCGAGCCGGGCCCGAGGGCGTCAGCTCGCCGCGCCACGACCAGGCCTGCGGCAGCCGCCATGCCGGTGGACAGCAGCCGGCGTCGGGTCATGCCCCGGGTTGTCACCCGCGGAAGGTAGCGCCAGCCCCCCTTCCGGGCCAGCGCCGGCACGGGCATCCGGCGGGGATTGTGGTCGGGGGCAGCGCACGTTAGCGTGCGCCCGTGAGCCGGTGGTCACGTTGCACGGTCCTCGTCCTCCTCCTCGTCGGTCGCACCGCCACGGCCGACTACTCCCACAAGGGCCAGTTCCAGGTGTCAGCCCGGATCGCTCTCGGGCTCCGCGCCATCATCCCCTACGAGAAGGGCGACTACTGCGGCCAGACCGACAGGGCGAGCAGCTCGGGCAACGCCCCGGTGTGCACCGGTCGCGCCCCGTTCTCGTTCGATCTGGAGCTCGGCTATGGCGTCGCCAGGCGAGTCGACCTGATCGCCGAGCTGCGGCTCGGTCTCGAGACCGACTTCGCGGCGACCGCGCTGGCGACGGAGGGGCCGCGCGTGTTTCACCTGGCGCCGGGTGCGCGGTTCTTCTTCAGTGACTCGAAGACGAGCAAGCTGTTCACGACGGCGCAGCTCGTGTTCGATTTCTCCGGCTACGAGGACGGCGGCGGCGCGTCGCGCGGCACGGACTTCGGTGTCCGCAACATGAACGGGATGTGGTTCGACCTGGATCGCGCGTACGGGTTCTATGCGTACATCGGCGAGACCGCGACGTTCTCCCGCTGGCTCCGCTTCGAGCTCGAAGCGGGCATCGGCTTCTCCGGCCGATACCGGTAGCGGGCTCGCTGCATCTCATCGCCGTGACCTTCGCTGACCACTTCTCGACGATCGCCGCGCGCTACGCGACGTACAGGCCGCGCTACCCGGCTGCTCTCGTCGACGCGCTCGCCGACCGATCCGCCACCCACACGGCGTGGGATATCGGCTGTGGAAGCGGGCAGCTCTCGGTCTCGCTCGCGGAGCGGTTCGATCGCGTGATCGCTACCGACCCGGCACAGGCGCAGCTCGATGCCGTACTGGCGCATCCGCGCGTCGAGTACTGCTGCTCACCGGCGGAGGAGAGCGGGCTGCCGGAGGCGAGCGTCGACCTTGCAGTTGCGGCGCAGGCGGCGCACTGGTTCGACTGGCCGCGGTTCGTCGTCGAAGTCGGTCGTGTCGCGCGGCCCGGAGCGCTGATCGCACTCGTCAGCTACGGCAGCATCGACATCGATGGCGCTGTCAACGATGAGCTCCGGCGGTATCGCGAGATCATCGAGCCGTACTGGCCGCCCGAGCGCGTGCACGTCGACAACGGGTATCGCGATCTCGTGCTGCCGTGGCCCGCGGTCGACGCGCCGGCGATCGACATGACGGCGACGTGGACCCGGGACCAGCTCCTCGGCTACATCCAGACCTGGTCGGCCACGGTCAAGCTCGTCGATCGCGAGGGCCGAGCTCCGGTGATCGCGATGTGTGAGCGCTTCGCCGCGGTGTGGCCCGACGACGAGGTCCGGACGCTTCGCTGGCCGCTGACGCTCCGGTTCGCGCGGCGCTAGCTCACTTCGGGAACATGTCTTCGATCACCGCGGCGGCGCGGAGGACGAGCTGCTTGCTACCACCGGCGGCCGGGACGAGTTGCGGATTCTCGACGACGATCCACCGCGTCTTCTTCGCTTGCAGCAAGGCGTGGCCCGGGATCCCGGCGGGAATGTCGAGCCACCAGTTGTCGATCTTCCAGCGCGTGCCGCTCTCCGGTCCCGCGGGGAGGGCGACGCGAACGATGCCGCGACGACCCGCCGGTAGCGAGATCCGCTCGTTCGTCGCGTCCTTGCTCAGAAACCCACCCGAGATGTGAATCGGGTCGAGCTTCGCGACATCCGCGATCCGCGGCGGCCTGGACAGCGGGATGTATGCGGTCATCGCCACGTAGCCACTCCATGCCGCAGGCACCTCGAACATGGTGTTGCCATGGTCGGCGAGGCACAGCGCGACGAGCGTGCCGGGGTCGACGTTCAGCAGGCCGATGGTGCTGAGATTCGCAGCACCGTCGAACCGATACGTGCCCCGCGCTCCCTTGACCTCGTACATGACCATCTGCCGCGTCATGTCTCCGGACGTTCCATCGACGAGCTCGGCGCGCGTGACCTTGCCCCAGTCAATGACGCGGTGATCCTCGAGCACGGCGTCGGGCTTTGCCGGATCGACCGGCAGCCGACAGAATGCCTCGAGCATTTGCTCGGCGACGCGACGATGTAGCGGATAGGCGCCGGTCGGCGGCGGTGGTGTGGTGGGCGGCGGCGGGCCAGGATCGATCGCGATCGCGGGGGGAGCGGCTGACCCGACCCGCTTCGATCGGACGGGCGCCGCGTCAGGCGGTGTGGTCGTCGGCGTGGTGGGAATCGGCGCGGTGCGAGTCGGCGTGGTGGGAGTCGGCGTGGGCGTGGCGGCGACGCTGGCTGCGTCCGGTGCGAGGGCCGTGATCGGGATCTGGGTCGCCGCGTCGCTCGGTACCGGCGCGACAGATACTGGTTCGCGCGAGCTCGATCCCAGCTGCCACACGACGATGCCGCCGACTGCCGCGAGCAGCGCGACGGCACCGCCGATCACGAGCGGAACGCGACTGCGCGCCGCCCGCGGCTGGCCGACCGCCTCGATCAGCTCGCGCATCGATGCGAACCGATCGCGCGGTGCCACCGCGAGCGCACGGACGAGCGCGTCGCCGAGGCGGCGCGGGACGTTCGGCGGCGGAGTCAGACCGGCGCGAATCGCCTCGAGGCGCGCACCGTGAATGATCGGAAACGGGCGCATCCCCGTCGCGAGCTCCCACGCCATCACGGCCCACGCGAACTGATCGACGCGTGCGTCGATCGGCGCTCCGGTCAGCTGTTCCGGTGCGAGGTAAGCCGGCGTTCCGGCGACGCTGCCTGTCATCGTCGCGACCGTCTCGCGCGGATCGCCGCTGCCGACCGTGGATGCCACGGCATCGACGACCTCGTCGATTCGCGCGAGGCCGAAGTCGGTGACCACCGCGCGGCCCGCCGGCGTGACGAGGACATTCTCCGGCTTGACGTCGCGGTGAATCATCCCGGCCTGATGTGCGGCGTGGATGCCCTCGGCCGCGGAGAGCAGCGCGCGGAGCAGCGCCTCGGCGGTTTGCTGAGTCGCCCACTGCCGCAACGTGGAGCCCTCGATCAGCTCCATCGCCACCCACACCTCGTCGCCCTCAGTACCGACGTCGTAGACGTGGCACACGTTGGGATGCGACAGCCGGGCGAGGCTCTGGGCCTCGCGTACGAGGCGCGCGCGAGTCTCGGAGCTTCCGTACTTGACCACCTTGATCGCAACGGCGCGCGCGAGCTGCGGATCCCACGCGCGATAGACGGTACCCATGCCACCGGCGCCGAGCTCCGCCTGGACGCGGTAGCGCCCGAGGCTCTCGAACGGTGGGACAGCGCTCACTGCGCGCGATGATAATCGAGCTACAGTGGCACTTCATGTCGTATCGGCTGCTTGCTCTGGATCTCGACGGTACGCTCCTGCGCTCCGACCAGCGCGTCGACGACGATGATGTGGCGGCGATCGCCGAGCTCCAGGCCAACGGCGTCACCGTCACCATCGTGACCGGGCGGTTGCAGTCGGGCTCGCTCGGCGCCGCGGCGGCCTGTGCGATCGATGGTGTGATCGCGTGCTGCGAGGGCAGCCACCTGGTCGAGCTCGTCACGAACACGACCGTGCACCACCACGCGATCGAGACCGATCTGTGCGCGCTGCTGCGGACCCAGTTTGGTGCGCATCGGCTCGCCGGCTTCGTGTTCGATGCGCAGGGGATCCACCACGATCACGCGGGGGCGCCGTACGCGCAGTACGTCTCGACCTGGTCGCCGAACCTGCGCGTCGTCGAGGAGGAGCTGGCGTGGCAGACCGAGCCGCTCGCCGCGGTCGCGATCGGGGAGCACGACGAGGTCGCGGCAGCTGCAGCGATCGTGGCCGAGCACGGCCAGCGCTTGTTCTCGGTCAGCTTTCCGCTGTACTCGCGTCCCGAGAAGTCCGCATTGCTCGTGCGAGCCGCGGGGCCGACGAAGGGCACCGCGCTGACCGAGCTGTGCCGGCGAATCGGTTGCACGCCCGCCGAGGCGGTCGCCGTCGGAGACTGGGTCAACGACATCCCGATGTTCGAGGTCGCGGGGCGCTCGTTCGCGATGGGCGGCGCACCCGATGCCGTGCGCGGCGCGGCGACCGACGTCCTGGTACGGACCGCCGGTGCCGGCGGTGGGATCGCCGAGGCGATCCGCCGCGCGTGGGGCTAGTCACTCACTGCGGCGCGTCGCCGAAGTCGCATGCGCTGAGACC
>JACCQV010000140.1 GCA_013813945.1 Deltaproteobacteria bacterium
CCGAATGGCGCGGGGAAGACGACGCTCATCAGCATCATCTGCGGCATCGTGACGCCGAGCGCAGGGACTATCGTCGCGGACGGCCACGACGTCGTGCGTGACTATCGGGCCGCGCGCGGCAAGATCGGGCTTGTGCCGCAGGAGCTGTCGACCGACGCGTTCGAGACGGTGTGGTCGACGGTGAGCTTCTCGCGCGGTCTGTTCGGGAAGAAGCGCGACGACGCGCACATCGAGAAGGTGTTGCGCGCGCTCTCGCTGTGGGACAAGAAGGACTCGAAGATCATGCAGCTCTCGGGCGGCATGAAGCGGCGTGTGCTGATCGCGAAGGCGCTCTCGCACGAGCCGACGATCCTGTTCCTCGATGAGCCGACGGCCGGCGTCGACGTCGAGCTTCGCCACGATATGTGGGAGATGGTCCGCGAGCTGCGCGAGAGCGGCGTCACGATCATCCTGACCACGCACTACATCGAAGAGGCGCAGGAGATGGCCGATCGGATCGGCGTGATCGACAAGGGCGAGCTGATCGTGATCGAGGACAAGGACGTCCTCATGCGCAAGCTCGGTAAGCGCCGGCTGACCGTTCAGCTCCAGCAGCCGCTGGACAAGCTCCCCGACACGATCGCCGGTCCCGCCCTGGAGCTCTCGAAAGACGGCACGACCCTGACGTACTCGTTCGACGTCCACAGCGACGACACCGGCATCGCCGCGCTGCTCAAGCAGCTCGCGGAGAACGGCATCGACTTCAAGGACCTCCAGACCCACGAGAGCTCGCTCGAGGACATCTTCGTCAGCCTCGTGAAGGGGACACGATGAACATCTACGCGATCAAGGCGATCTATCGGTTCGAGATGGCACGCACGTTCCGGACCGTGGTCCAGAGCATCGCGTCGCCGGTGCTGTCGACGTCGCTCTACTTCATCGTGTTCGGGTCGGCGATCGGCTCGCGGATGGGGGAGGTCGGTGGCGTCGACTACGGCTCGTTCATCGTGCCAGGGCTGGTCATGCTGTCGCTGCTGGGCGAGAGCATCTCGAATGCGTCGTTCGGCATCTACCTTCCGAAATGGTCGGGAACGATCTACGAGCTGCACTCCGCGCCGGTATCGTTCGTCGAGGTCGTGATCGGCTACGTCGGCGCAGCGGCCACGAAGTCCATCATGCTCGGTACGTTGATCCTCATCACGGCGCGCATGTTCGTACCGTACGAGATCGAGCATCCGATCTGGATGGTGATGTTCCTCGTGCTGACCGCGGTCACCTTCAGCATGTTCGGCTTCATCATCGGCCTGTGGGCCGACAGCTTTCAGAAGCTGCAGGCCATCCCCTTGATGATCGTCACGCCGCTGACGTTCCTCGGCGGCGCGTTCTACTCGATCAGCATGCTTCCGCCGCTGTGGCAGAAGATCACCCTGTTCAATCCGGTCGTCTATCTGATCTCGGGCATGCGCTGGGCCTTCTATGGCACCTCCGACGTCAACGTCGTCGTGAGCATGGGGATGACCGCCGGCTTCCTCGTCGTCTGCCTGACGGCGATCTGGTGGATCTTCCGGACCGGCTACAAGCTCAAGTCGTGACAGCCGCGCCAAGGGAGCGCGAGCACCGAATCGTATAGTGTGCGGAGATGAAGTGTCTTGGCGCGGTGATGGTGGTGGTCCTCGGTACGGTTGCATCGCCTCGGAGCGCCGAGGCCTGTCACACGTTGTCCGAGCTCCCGGTGTGGATGTATGGCGCCGTGGCAATTCCGGTCAACGGAGGCTTCACGGTCGTCAATCTAATCGTCGACGAGCCGCGTCGTGGCTATGCCCTCGCGGAGACGCTCGTGACAGCGCCCATCGCGCTGCTCGGCGTGGCGGCGGCGCGGTACGCGTACAGCGAATGTGATGAGGGAGGCTCGCTCTATCCCGTCGCGGGCCGCGGCGCGCGAATTTTCACGTTGGGCATGGTCGGGTGGAGCACGGCGCTGTTCGCGCACGGGATCTACGTGCTGGTCCGGCCCCGGTCAAAGCCGTCCGCGGCGCCGGCGCTCGTTCCGGTCCCGATCTCGTCGGAGGGCGGCGAGCTGATCGGTTTCGGCATCAGCGGCCGGTTCTAGCGGCGCCGCCACCACCCGTCCTCCTCGTTCCTGTCCCCAATCACATCGGAGGGCAGCGAGATCCTGGGGCTCGGGATCGGCGGACGGTTCTGAGCCGCGCCGAAACGAAAAAAGCGCCGCGCCAGATGCGCGACGCTCCGTGCGAACGGTCGCGGCTCAGCGCTTGCTGAACTGGAACCGAGCGCGCGCGGCCTTCTGGCCGTACTTCTTGCGCTCCTTCTTGCGTGGGTCGCGGGTGACGTACCCGGCGGCCTTCAGCTTGGGACGGAGCTCGCTGTCGATCTTCATCAGCGCGCGCGTGATGCCGTGGCGGATCGCGCCGGCCTGCGACGAGATGCCGCCGCCCTTCACGGTCGCGTCGACATTGTACTGGCCGATCAGGTTGACCTCTTCGAGGCCCTGGCGAATCACCATGCGTGCGGTCGGGCGCGAGAAATAATCCTCGTCGCTGCGATCGTTGATGACGATCTTGCCTTCACCCGCGGTCAGCCAGACGCGCGCGA
>JACCQV010000182.1 GCA_013813945.1 Deltaproteobacteria bacterium
ACGCAGAGCCAGCTCGTGCTATCGGTCGACGACGAGGATGATGCGGTGCTGTCGATCGTGCCGGACAGGGCGGGTTTCTACGAGCTCGAGCTGGTCGTGTTCGACGGCGAGCTCTGGAGCACGCCCACGACGATCATGGTGCAAGCGCACGACTGAGCGGAACGACTTGGCATCTATAGCCCGATCCCATGATGCGATACGGTCACGCGGTGGAGACCAAATCATTGAGCGAGGCTGAGTTGCGGGTGCTGGAAGCGCATCTGTCTGCGACGGAGAGCGCGATGTCGCTGGCCGAGGCGCGGGGCTACCTGGCCGCGGTCGTCTGCGCACCCACGCCGGTGGCTCCCCTGGACTGGATCCCGATCGTCATCGGCGAGGCTAGTTTGGCGGACGCGGAGAATGCCGACAGGATCATCGGTTTCGTGATGCGGCTGTACAACGGCATCCTCGCGACCATCGATGCGGGCCGCCCGGTTGCGCCGGGGCCGGCGACGTCGGACGACGACGTCGCCGCGTGGTGCGCGGGCTATCTGCGACTCGCGCAGACAGATCGGCGGTGGACGGCCGACCCGACCGGTGTGGAGCTGATCATCCCCGTCGCGTCGCTCGCGACCGGCTCCGACCTCGATCAGCCCGATGATGGGACGCCCGATCCGCCGATGTCGGCAGAGCAGCGCGCCCGGTATCGCAGTGGGCTCGAGGACTGCGTCCGCGCCATCGATCTGTACTGGGGTGCGCGCCGAGTACCGTCGTCCGCTGCGGAGGTGGTCCGCGCGGCTCCGAAGGTCGGACGGAACGAGCTGTGCCCGTGTGGCAGCGGCAAGAAGTACAAGCGCTGCCACGGCACCGTGCACTGATCGTTCGTTACTTCGCCGCGGCCTTCGGTTGTTTGGCGCGGTACTCGTCGCGATAGGCGATGACCCGGTCGAGCTCGTCCTTCGAATACACCTTGCCGACGAGCTCGGCCTGGACCTCGACGGCGACCGCGGTGAGCTCGTCGAGCATCGGCTGAGGGACGTCCACGATCGTGATGCCCTTGCGAATGATCGTGGTGCGCGCGTCGACATTGGCCTTGCGAATGACGGCGCGCGCCTTCTTCTGGTTTCGCTTTGCGACTTTTTCGATGATCGCCCGGTCCTCCGCCGACAGCTTCTTCACCGCATCCAGCGAGAGCACGGTCGCGCCGATCGCGAACAACATCGGCGTCGAGCTCATGTACTTGAGCTTGGTGTACCACTGCAGCGCGATCGCCCCGAGTGGAGAGCTGAAGCACGCGTTGATCCGGCCCGAGGTCAGCGCCGCATCGACCTCGGGAATGCCGAGAGGGATGCCGTTGAGCTTCAGCTTGTCGACGACGCTGGTTCCGAGCTGGTCGTCGCCCAGCGTCCACAGCTTCTGCTTGCGGAGGTCCGCGATCGAGGTGACCTTGGACTTCGAGAAGAAGTAGATCCATCCAATCTCGCCGCGGTCCGCGAGCCGAAAGCCCTTGGCCTCGAACTTCTTCTGGAAGTACGGCCACATCTTGGTCGCGACGTAGTCGACCTCGGCCTCGGACTGGAACAGCAGCGGCAGCTGGAGCACGAGGATCGAGGGTTCGATCATCGCCAGCCCGGCCGAGGTCACGGCGGCACCGTCGAGCTGGCCGAGGTTGATCTTGCGGATGAAGTCGCGCTCGTCGCCTTGCTGGCCACCGGTGAAGTACTTGATCGTGATCCGCCCGTCGGTCGCGTCGGTGATCTCGGCGGCTGCACGCTCCATGACTGCCACCCATGGACTCCCCGCCGGGGCGAGCGTGGCCATCCGGATCTGTTGCGGCTCGGCGACCGCTGCGTGCGACCACGAGAGCGCGAGCACGACAGCAGCGACGACGAGGACCGGCGGCTTCATCACAGCTCCTGCTAGCGGACTTGCGCCGTCACGATGTAATCGAGGCGCGGAAAGTTCGCGGTCAGGTAGGTGTTGCCCTGGGCGCTGATCTGCGTCTGATCGGGCGCCTCGCCGTACTCGGCGTTGAGCTGGTCCACGACGTCCATGCCCGAGATCACCATGGCGAACGGCGCGAATCGCATCGTATCGAGGCGCGCGTTGTTGCCGAGATTGATGAAGAGCTGGGTGGTTCGTGAGTTGAGCGCCGAGCTCTGGGCGAACGTGACATAGCCGCGCGTGTTCGAGCGCACGACGGGATCATCCGGAATCGTGCGGCTACTCCACATCGAGTTGGTGGCGGGCGTTCCGTTGATGCCGAACTGCGCGACGAAGCCGGTCAGCACGCGAAAGAACCGGACGTCGTTGTAGAAGCCTGCGTCGACGAGCTCGCGGAACCGAGCCGCGCCGTTGGGCGCCCACTCCGGGTTGACCTCGAGCGCAAAGACACCCTTGCTGGTCGTGACGTCGACGACGAACACGTCGGTGATCGGGGTGTCGGTGGCCGCATCGGGCGTTGCGTCCGATCCGCTGCAACCGAAGGCAAGGACTGCGATGAGAACGCTGGCAACGAACCTGATCACGGGCGCAACGCTACCACCGCCGCGAAGGGAGTGTCAGGCGGGAAGCAGGGTGTCCCGCGCGATGGGAGGATCGCTGTACAACGGCGGAAGCCAGGTTCGGCCGATCCGGCGAAGGCACTCGTGATGCTGAAGAAGGGATGCGAGCTCGGCTCACCGGGCGCGTGCGAGCAACTCAAGAAGCTCGAGATCGCAAAGTAGCGATCGATCGGACCGCGAGACGAACCCGGACTTCCTTACCGTGCTCTAGCCACGTGCGCGACGAGGTTGTCGAGCGTCCGATCGGTGCCGACGTCGACGCCGAGCTTGACGAACTGCTCGAGGTGTTCCGCCGAGCCGCAGCGGATCGTCAGCGTCATGTTCGTCGCGTCGCGGTCGGTCTCGAGCCGGACGGTTCCGAGCGCGCCGAGCGCATCGAACACGAGTAGCGACGGTGCCTCGATGACCCGGTAGACACCGGCGAACGGCGGGCCATGCGCCGAGTCCTGGTTGACGAACTTGAAGGCGCCACCGGGCCGCAGGTCGATCGCACACTCGGTGAGCGGCGTGCCGGTCGGATCCCACCACTGGGTGAGTTGCTCCGGGCGGGTCCATGCCTCGAAGACGTCCTCGCGCGGGGCGGCGAACGTCCTCTGAAACGTGATCGTGTGAGTCGCGCGATCGATCGTGGTCTTGGTGGGTCTTGCGGTGCTCATCGTCGATCCCCTTTCTTTCGTGCGCGCTTTACCTTGGTGTCGAGGAACGACGAAAGCGCATCGAGGCGCCGCTCCCACTGTTCGCGGAATGGTTGCAGCCAGGCGTCGAGGTCCTGGAACGGACCGCCGATCACGAGGCTGCGCGGGCGCCGCTGTGCATCGCGGCCCTGCTGGATGAAGCCTGCATCCTCGAGGATTCGCAGGTGCTTGGAGATCGTCGGCTGGGCCAGACCGAAGGGCTCGGCGAGCTCGGACACGGTGGCCTCGCCCTTCGCGAGGCGCGCCAGGATCGCTCGTCTCGTCGGATCGGCGAGCGCGGAGAACATGACGGTCAGCTTGGGTTCGCCGTGCATTGCCGTATAGCTATATAGCCGAAAGGCAATGTTGTCAACCTGCCGCGAGGTGGCCTGCAGGTCACCGCTCACACGTGTTACCGCAAATAGTCGAGATCCGGCCCGAGCGGCACGATGCCCGTCGGGTTGATGTGCTTGTGGCTCTGGTAGTAGTGATTCTTGATGTGCTCGAAGTTCACCGTGTCGCGCACCGCAGGTAGCGCGTACATCCGACGGGTGAACTGCGACAGTGCCGCGTGGTCGAGGATGCGGCGCACGTTGCACTTGAAGTGGCCGTGATACACGGCGTCGAACCGGATCAGCGTCGTGAACAGACGGATGTCGGCTTCGGTCACGCGGTCGCCGACGAGGTACTCGGTGGTCGCGAGTCGTTGCTCGAGCCAGTCGAGCGTCGCGAACAGCTCGGTGACCGCGGCTTCGTATTTCGGCTGCGCCGTTGCGAAGCCTGCGCGATAGACGCCGTTGTTGACGGTGCGATAGATGCGGTCGTTGATCGCATCGATCTCGGCGCGCAGTGGCTCGGGGTAGTAGTCGCCGGGCGCGGCACCCACGCTGTCGAACGCAGAGTTGAACATGCGGATGATGTCGGCCGACTCGTTGCTCACGATCGTGGCTTGTTGCTTGTCCCACAGCACGGGCACGGTCGCGCGCGCCGAGTACCCAGGTGAAGCCGCGCGATACACGTCGCGCAGCGTGCTCGCACCGAGCACGGGATCCGGCACGACGCACGGCGCAGGATCGAACGTCCAGCCGTTCTCGCCCATGAACCAGTGAACGACCGAGAGCGAGACCATGTCCTCCATTCGCTTGAGGCGCCGCATGATCAACGTGCGGTGCGCCCATGGACACGCGAGGCTCACGTAGAGGTGATAGCGACCGGGCTCCGCCTTGAATCCACCAATTCCGGTGAGCCCAGGTTCACCGTCCGCTGTCACCCAGTTGCGGAACTGGGCAGCTTCGCGATGGAACTCGCCGGCTTGATCCGCATACGTCTTCATGCACTGTGCAGGTTCACGCTTCGGGCCAACCCGGGATGCGTGGCACTCCTGGTCCGTGGCTCTCAGCCCGTGCGCTGTAGCCGCCGCGCGCGCGGTATGAACAGCAACGCCACCACGAGCTGGATCACGGAGAGACCGATGGCCGTCGTGAGGGTGCATGCGACGATGGTCGCTCGTTGTTGCTCGGGACTGCCCGCTGCAAAGCCGACCAGCAATGCGGCTGCTACGGCGTCGCGTGTGCCGAGACCCGCGGGCGTGATCGGCAGTGCGGCGAGGACCACGACGGGCGGTACGACCCGCAGCGCATCGAGCAGCGGGATGTCGACGCCGAAGCAGCGCAGCGGGATCCACACGACCGCGAAGCTGGCCACTACGGAGGGCAGGCGGATCGCGAAGGCCCAGAGGTGGCCGCGGACGCCGAGCTCGAAGATCGGCGCGAGGGATCGGCGGGAGAGCAGGGCCGCGGGTCGCAGAGCCAGCACGGCGAGATAGGTGAGCGCGCCGATGACGCCCACGATCACAAGCGCGAGGAGCCAGTCCACACCGACAGGGGGCCCGCGCAGCATCGCGAGCGCGGTGATCGTCATGAGTGCGGCGAGCGTGGTCGCGTTGATGACCAGCGTCGCGCCGACGGCGCGATGGAGATCATTGCCGCGACGACGCACCAGCACCCAGGTGAGCCAGGCCTGGCCGACGTGGTAGTTGATGAGCCCGGGCAGGAACGAAGCGGCGCGCACGGCGAGCAGATCCGCGAAGCGCAACGGTCCGAGCATGCGACGGTAGATCGCTAGCGAGGTCGCCACGTCGATCACGAGGGTCGCGGCAGCGAGCGCGATCAGGACGCCGAGGTAGTGTGGCAGACGGACGTGGTGAAGGCTGGCGCGGAGGTCCGCGCGGTCGATGTCGCGGAGCACCCAGGCCAGGAGCACGGTGGCGACCACGAATGGTGCGAGCCTCCGCCACAGCGCCTGCTCGACGACCGGGCTGCGCTGCGTGCCGTCCATTACTGATCGTGAGCGTACACTGCCTCGTTCGCTGCGGTCGGAGGCTGATAGGGTGCGCCGTGGATCGCCAGTCGCTACCTGATGCCGTGCGGCGTCCGCTGCTGTTTGCCAGGGTGTGGGAGGATCCGCTGCTCGAGCTCGAGGCGTTCGCGCCGCGCGCGGATCGGAACTACGTGGTGGTCGGGTCCGGAGGCTGTACCGCCCTGTCGATGCTCGCGGTCGGTGCGAGGCGCGTCGTCGCGATCGATGTCAACCCAACGCAGAACGACCTCGCGGAGCTCAAGGCGGCGCTGGTGCGGACCTGTGACGCCGACGAGGCTATTGCGTTTCTTGGGCACTCACCGGCGAGCCGGAAGGAACGTGCGGCGACGTATCGGCGGATTCGTCCGGACCTGAGCATTGGCGCGCGCACGCACTGGGATGCGCGCGCGGGGGCGATCCGGGAGGGCGTGGAGCGTAGCGGGATGACAGAGCGCATCACCCGCGTGATCGCCTTGATCACGAGAGCGTTCGTTCATCCGCGCAGCCGCATCGAGGAGCTGCTGAGGCAGCCGACGCTGGATGCGCAACGGGACTTCTACGATCGCCAGTGGAACTCGGCGCGATGGCGCGCGATGATCGCCGTGCTCGGTAGCCGGCACATCTTCGCGCTCGGATACAAACCCGCGAGCTTCCAGCACGACAAGCGGGTCGAGTTCGCCGATCACTACGCGCGCTTGTTCGAGCATGCGGTGACGGCGCTGCCGGTCGCGAACAACTACTTCCTGCATCAGGTGTTTCTCGGGAAGTACCCGGCGGGCCAGCCCGATGGCCGACCGCCGTACCTCGACCCCGTGAACGCCGAACGCCTCCGCGACCACGTGTCTGGCCTGTCGTTCGTCGATGGCAGCTACACCGCGTATCTCCGCCGCTGCGCGCCGAACAGCATCGATGGATTCTCGCTGTCGAACATCTGCGAGTGGATGGCACCGGCGGCGATCGACGAGATGTTCGGGGAGATCGAGCGGACGGCGACGACGTCGGCGGTCATTTGCTTTCGCAACAACTTTGCCGACACCCAGGTTCCGGTGAAGTGGCGAGACGTCGTCGTGGAGGATCGGGCCCGAAGCGAAGAGATGAGCCGGCGTGATCGTAGCATCGTGACGCCGCGCTTCGCCGTGTGTCACTTCGCGGCTCGTGCGGCGGCGCGAACGATCGACGCAGCCTGACTACTTCGTCGCCTGCTGCTCCGGCCCAGCTCGCGGCGCCGCTCTTGCCGTCGGTCGACAGAACATCTCGTAGTGGGTGACGTCGGGGAGGATCGCGAGGCGCGGTTCTTCGACATGAGCGGAAGAGCGTTTGGTACGGTGCGCGCGGAAACGGACGTACTTCCCCATGACGGATCACAGAGCTCTCTCGGTCGGCTTCATGTATCGCACGCACTTCGGGTTCGACTCCGCCCCGCCGAAGACGAATCCCGAGGTCGTCAACAGCATGGCGAAGGCCGTGTTCAGCATCATCAACGGCGACGGCAAGATCACGCCCCGCGAGCGCGCCTGGGTGAAGGGCTACTTCGCCACGAAGGGGTTCGGCGATGAGGTGGTCGACAGCATCGACAGCATGCAGCCGCTTCCCGTCGATGAGATCGTGGCGCTCATGGCGGAGTCGATCTTGCGCTTCGGCGCAAACGTCCTGCTCTATGACGCGATCCGCGCGGCGAGTGCCGATCGCGAATATCCCGCCGGGGAGCACACGACCGTCATGCAGGTCGCTGCGGCACTCGGCGTCTCGACCAAGACGGTCGCTGCGATCGAGAAGCTCGTTCAGGAGGAGCAGGAGCTGCTCACGCGCCGAGTCGCGCTGCTGTTTCCGCACGGGCATCCGAACCTCGCGGACCGGTACCGGCGGTAGTCGACGGTACGTTCGTCGCGGTTACGGGCAAGCGCCGTCGTGCAGCACGCCGGTGCCCGCTGCGCCGGCGACGCACTCGTTGCTGTACGTCTGGCCGTCGCAGCCGCAGACGGGCGCGAAGTTCGCGGTGCATGCGTCGGGGCGCGCCTCGCAGAGTCCTTGGCCGTCCGCGTGGCCGCAGATCGCGTTGCGCTCGAACTTGCAGAACTGATCCGAGCTGCAGGTGTCACCCGCGCGCGCGCCGCATGCAACCGCACACTCGCCGAGCGCGCTGACCGCGACGCCTGCCGCGGCGGCCGAGCACGCGTTGCCGTACGTCTGACCGTTACAGCCGCAGACCGGATCGTACTGCTCGGTGCAGAACTCGGGCATCGGTTCGCACGTGCCGAGCTGATCGGCGGCGCCGCAGATCGCGTCGAGCTCGTACGCGCAGTACTCACCGGTGCCGCACTGCAGTCCCTGGAGTCCACCGCAGTCGTTCGAGAGACAACCGCCGTCCTTGCAGGTGATCGCGAACGAGTAGTTCGCCGTGGTCGGCGAGCCGGTGAGCGCCTCGTACGTCGTGACCACGAACCGATAGCGGCCGGCGGTCGAGGGCAGCGTGATGCACGAGT
The DNA here is from genome assembly GCA_013813945.1 of Deltaproteobacteria bacterium. Lineage (GTDB taxonomy): Bacteria > Myxococcota_A > Polyangia > Haliangiales > Haliangiaceae > JABFXX01. Next base: position 8,059 of record JACCQV010000182.1, read on the forward strand.
TCAGCGAGCCATCACCGCAGTCGTCGTTCCAGGCGCGGAGCACCCAGGTCGAGCCGGAGCGGCGATACGCGGCGAGCACGAGATCGCGGCCTGCGGTCGAGCGTGCGTCGAGGCGAACCTTGCCGGGCTGGCCGGCGTAGGTGAAGTCGTACGCGTGATAGGACTTTCCTGGCGTGACGCGGCCGGTGGTCGATTCGGCCATGCCGAGCGCGCCCTTGAAGGTGGGGAACCGGAGCGAGTCCTCCTTGCCTTCATTGATGTCGATCGCGTCGATCGTCGAAGGGTCGAGGTCGGGCTTCTCGGTGGCGCAGGCAGCGAGCGAAGCGAGGAGAACAAAGCTAGTGGACAGTGAGTTCATAGGACCTGCGCCTTGAGCAATCGACGGACCGCGTCAAAACTCGTTATATCGGGAATTACAGCGTTCTCGGCGTGACAACTCGGCGCACCAGCTACTCGACTAGCCAGCGACACTCGCAGTGTCGCGACTGCGAAGAGTCAGCGTCGTGAACGCCTCACGGGCGAGGCGTGCGGGCCCGCTTGCGAACACGTGGTTTCGCGCGGCGATCAGGGAGGACATCCCGCGGCCATCTCGAGCTCGGGATGCCGGGCGAAGTACGTCCGGACAACAGGCTGTGCGGTCCGATGCTCGACGAACAGCGCGATCGCTCGCGCCGCCTCGGGGCTCGCATACACGCTCAACGCCTGGACCACGCCGGGAACGGATTGAATCGACCGCGGCACGGTCCGCGCTGCCCGCTGATCTTGCCGACGCCGGTACCGCGTCGCGGAGCGCTGCACGCGAACAGGAACGCATCTGCCTCATCGGCGAGATCGCCTTCGCCGGTTCTCATCAGATGTACGAGCGACTCGCGCGGCTCGTATCCGACCGCACGTGCCTTCAACGCCGAGCGAAACATTCGCACGCGGCCCATCTGGCGCGTTGCGACCCGGGGTCCGTTTCCGCGTCGCGCCGGAACCACGGCATCGAGCTCCGGTGTCCATACGAACATCCGTGAAGTGTGACGCCGTCGCGAGGCTTCGCCCACCATGCACGCTGCTAGGCTGAAGCGGTGAAGGGCGCGTGCGCGATGATCATCGCGTTGTTCGTGGTGATCGGCAGCTCGGTTGGGGATGCGCAGCCCCGCGCGCCGGGGCGACAGGTTCGACTCCTGTCCGCGCGCCCGAGCATCGAGCAGCCACGCCGAATGATGTCACCGGCCAAGGCGCGCGCCCTCGCCCCGCGGGTGTTCGGAGCTCGCGTGAACGTGCGGACACGGGCGGCCGAACGCGACATGTACTGGATCGACGAACCCGAGGCGAAGAAGTCGTTTCGCCCGCGGGTGGTGCCAAAGGTGATGGGCTTTCCGACCGGTGGTGGCGGCGTCGGCGTGAAGCTGCGCTACTGAGCGCGCTACTCGAGCGCTGCATCCATGCGGTTGAGCGCGAGCCAGTTCTCGACGAGCTCACGTGCCTGCTGCGTTCGATTCGCCGGCACCGTGATCCGGTGCTGCCAGCCACCCTCTGCGGTGAGATCGAAGCGACCCCACGAGCGGATCGCACCGAGTACTTCGATCTCGCGCAGCAGTCCGCGCGCGATGCCGTCATAGCGGCCGCGCGTGTGCTCGTCGTCGCCCGCGATGACCAGGGTGGTGCCCGGGGGCGGCTCGTCGGCGATGTCGGCGATCCGATCGATCGCGGTCGCATCGTCGGTTGCGTCGCCGATCGCGCGCACGGCCAGGCGTGCCTCCGCAAACAGCGCGGCCGCCGTTCGCTTGGTCAAGCGGCCGACATCGCGCGCGGGTGGCGCTGGCGCGACGATGTACAGCGGATCGGGATCGCCGAAGCGAATGCCGTCGAAGCCGACCCGGGCTCCGAGCGCGAGTCGCGACAACCAGCGCAGCCAGCCGGGCAGGGCGGCGCCGACCGGCACCTCGCGCAGCTCGCGATCGGCGACGAGCGGAATCGCGAACAGGAGCGCCCAGCCGAAGC
>JACCQV010000200.1 GCA_013813945.1 Deltaproteobacteria bacterium
CCACCAGGTCCTGCACCGTCGGCTGGGCGAGATGATCGTGGCCGATCACGCCCGCCTCATCGGGACCATCGGCGGTGTCGCCAGGCCGACCCAGACCATCAGCATCGGCGAGGTCTCCAACCAGCCCAGCGATCCAGGCCCCGTGCAACGCTTCCTGGTCATACTCGCCATCGGGGCCGGTTGCGCTGTCCTTGCGGCGATCACCTGCGAACTCGTCGCTGTCGCCGTCGCGGTCGAGCGCCATACCACGAGCGCATGATCGGAGCGGTGCGCGACGAGGCGATGACGGCGACGCGCGGCTGGGCCACGGTCCTCGCGATCCTGCTCCTCTTCGCGCCGAAGATCGACCTGATCGATGTACCCGGGCAGACCACCGGTCTGCGTCTGGACGACCTCGTCCTCGCATTGGCGGCGTTGCCGCTGCTGCTCTCGTATCGCAACCTGGTCAGCGATCAGTCGCTGCTCTGGATCTGCATCCTCGTCGCACTCGGCCTGGCATCGTGCGCCGCCGGCGACGGCAATGTCCTCTATGTGTTCCGCATCGCCGAATACGCCGTGTTCATCCTTCTCGGCCGGTTCTCGGGTTGCGATCCGGCGCGCATCGCCGGCTTGTGGCTCGCGGTGCAGCTTCCGATTGCCGGCCTGCAACACTTCGGCGCGATCGGCGTCTTCCGCGATGGCGATTACATGGCGCCCATCGTCGGCGAACGCGCGTCCGGCACGACCGGGGGACCGTGGGAACTCGCGATGGTCACCAATCTGGCGTCGGTCGTCCTCCTGGCGACGCGGCGCAGCCGCGATAGCGGGCGTGTTGCACTGCATCTCGCCGCCATGGCCATCATGCTCATGACCGGTTCGCGCTCCGGCATGGCCGTCCAGGCCTTCATCGCCTTCTTCGATGCCTGTGGTGCTCGCATCATCCCCGCGGTCAGCGCGACGATGGTGGCGATCGTCCTGATCGTGACCGGTGATGCGGTCATCGGCGACCGCATCAGAGGTGGGACCTTCGCGACGACGTTCTCGGACATCCGCGAGGGCGCCCACGCCGCGGCCACGCTTGGAAGCGACGGGCAATGGTGGGCGACGCCGGCGGCCCACGAGGTCGGCGACGATCGCGATGCCAGCATGGCGATCCGCGCCGCCAAGTGGCGTGCGGTCGGCAACACCTGGGCGGAGAGCGGTCCGGTGGCTTGGCTCATCGGTCTGGGCAATGGCCGCTTCGGCCCCGCGGTCGATGGCGGCTGGGTGCGGTTGTTGTGCGAGGGCGGCGTGCTGGGCCTCGCCGCCTATGCGGCGTTCATCCTCCACCTGCGTCGTCGCGTCCAGCAGGGGTGGCGATCCCTCGGCGTGCCAGCGGCGGCAGCGTGGTCGTCGTGCCTGCTGGCGACCTTCGCCGCCAACATGGTTTTCATCGACGTGCACCTGTCCTACAAGACGATGGCGTTCCTGTTCCTGATCCTCGGGGCACTGTCCGCTGCGGCCGACAGACCTGAACGGTTCGCCGAGGTCGCGCGACGCCTGACGCGGCCCTCAACCCCCGCCGAGCCCGCGCCGGCGTAGGTTGGATGCGTGGATCGCGTCGGTCCACGCATCGTTGTCCAGGTACCACCCCACCGTCTTCCTCAGCCCGCTGGCGAACGTCTCGCGTGGCGTCCATCCGAGATCGCGCTCGATCGCGGATGCATCGATCGCATAGCGCCGGTCATGCCCGGGCCGGTCGGCGACGAAGGTGATCTGATCGCGCCGCGATCTCCCATCCGGCCTGGGGCGCGACGCGTCGATGAGATCGCAGACCAGGTGCACGATGCCGATGTTCGCCTGCTCGTTGTGCCCGCCGACGTTGTAGGTGCTGCCGGGCTGGGCGCGGCGGATCACGGTGCCGATCGCTCGGCAGTGATCCTCGACGTACAGCCAGTCGCGCACGTTCCGGCCATCGCCGTAGACCGGCAGCGGCTTGCCGGCCTGCGCTTTGATGATCATCATCGGGATCAGCTTCTCGGGGAACTGGTACGGGCCGTAGTTGTTCGAGCAGTTCGTGGTGACCGCGGGGAACTTGTACGTGTGGACGTACGCGGACACGAGGTGATCGCTGCCCGCCTTCGACGCCGAGTACGGCGACCGCGGATCGTACGGGGTGGTCTCGGTGAATGCGCCCGTCGGACCGAGCGCGCCGTACACC
>JACCQV010000284.1 GCA_013813945.1 Deltaproteobacteria bacterium
CTGGTGGAGCGCGAGCGGAGCTTCAGTGTGCGAGATCGGCTGGCAACGCTCCGCGAGCTGGAGGAGGAGTACATCACCTGGGTCCTCGAACGCACCGAGGGCAACAAGACACGAGCGGCAGAGATTCTCGGCATCGACCCTTCGACACTGCATCGGCGCATGCGGCCGCGTTGACTTGCAGAATGCAACGCCGCCCGTGGCGCCTTGCAGGACCGAGCCGATGGATTGGGCTGAGGGCCCCACCTGAGCGTGGCACGCAGCGTGCTGAACCTCTCTCGCGGATGGGACGGAGAGCGCCACGCATCAAGTTCGACGGGAACAGCGACCTTGTCGATGTCCTGGTGCTTGTGCTGTGGGCTGCGCTCCTACTCGGATTGATCTCCTACTGCTGATGCCGAGGTATCCGTGAAGCTCGTCGAGCCGCTACATCGTTCGCCCTCGAGTCCGGACGATGCGTTCGAGGAGCTCGCGAGCTTCGCAGCGAGCATCGGCGCTGACGATGTGGCGCTCGGGGCCAGGGCGGTACGCGAGCAGCTCTGGTGCTCGCAGTTGTTCGTGATGGTTCTTGGCGAGCCTGGAGCACGGCTCCGGTTTCTGAACCAGTTGATCTCCGCCGCGCCACTACCGCGGACGCTGGTCAAGCTCGAGTCAGTCCCGGTCGTGGTCCGTCACGGTCGCTCGGCGCGCGCGCGCATCCACGCCGCAGGTCTAATCCACGACGTGGCGCTCGATCACAGCGCTGACTTGCCCTTCGAAGTCGATGCCGTGGAGCTCGTGGTTCCCAGCACCGCACTCGAACACGGCCTCTGCGTCGTCAATTCGTGCCGAGGTTCGGCTGTCGTTCGCGGACTGGTACCGCGTGTCGATCTCGCCTTGATCGTGACGGATGATGCGACCTCCACCGCTCGCGAGCTACAGCGTGCGCGTGAGCTCGGATTCGAGAGCGGCAACATCGTCTTCATCGCCGCTGCGTCGTGCGGCCGCGCATTCGCGCGCGCTCAGCACATCGTGTTCGGGGACACGTGCCTCGGCTGGCATCTGCTGCGTGCATTCCTGCGTCGGCGCGCAGACCAGTCGCGCTCCAACGAATACGCGAGAGACCTCGAGGTCAGGCGTGTCCTTGCGCGCCTTCGATTTCTGCTGGTGGAGCGACAGCACGCACTGGAACCTTCATCGACAGAGGCGCGAGTGAACACCCGGCGATGGTCGGCCACCATGGCGCGCGCAGTTCTCGGACCTCGACGTTCCCGGATGGTTGATCCAGGTGATCTCGTCCAGCAGCTCGAGACGGAGCGCACGAAGTTCCTCATGGCGGTCAAGGCAGACCTGCTCGCCGAGCTTGCGACTCTCGTCGACGTCATGGATGAGCCTTCACCACTCTTGATTCCGTGCTCGACAGCACTCGCGCAGGAGCTCTCGGCCGCCGCCGTGTTCGAGTGGAGCGAGCGTCTCGCGCCTCTCATTCACCACGGGCTCGTCCGAACCTTCGAGCACGACATCCAGCGGCTGTGGCGAGAGCTCGACATTGCAACGGAGACCGTGCTGGCAGCCGTGACTCTGCTCGTGGAGCCACGCGCGTTTGTAGGACGACCACGCGTCGGGCGCGTTCCGCCACTACACATCCACGGCCAGGTCGGGGATTGGTTGCGCGGCAGATCCAGGATGCAGCGCCGTGCGAGTACGGTCGCCGCCGAGCTGCTGCTCACGTCGCTGGAAACGCGCTCACGTTCGTTGGTCGAGAACTACATTCGGTCGGTCGATCACTCACAGCGGGGCTTTGAAGCTGCGTTCGCGGACACCCTCGAGTGGATGGCCGACACCAGTGCGACGATCGCCAATTACGCGGCTGCCGTTCGGGCAGGGGGCGCCTCTTCCCTCGAAGCTGCGCTGTACCAGAACGAAGCACAGCGTGCGCGGCTGGAGGAGCTCGCGGAGCTACTCGCGCCATGACCTACGCCATGAGGCTCCTGGTCTTGCTGGTGCTGCTCTCGCCTAGCGCGTACGCCGAAGCCCGCAAGCGCGTCGTGGTGCTCGCGCTCGAGGGTCCCAAGGCAGATGCAGCGCGGACGGAAGTGGTCCGTCTCATCAAGCGCCAGCACGCCGTGATCAAGAAGGGATTGTGGGAACGAGCTGCCAAGAGCAAGTCCGCAGCGAAGATCGATCCCAAGGCCATCAAACGGACCGCGAGAGAGATGGAAGTTGATGCCATCGTGAGCGGGACCGTCGAGAAGCTGAAATCGACGTACCGCGTTCGGTTTCAGGTGCGAAGTGGCGACACCGGCGAGATCATCGGTCAGCTGCGCGCCGCATTCGATGGAAGCAGCTTCGATCGGACAGCACGGGCCGTGATCAGGGACGATCTGGTCGATCTGATCTCCAACCATCGCCCCAGCAAGGCCAAGAATGCCCGCCGACGCTGACGCACCATCGTTCCCAGGGCGCCCGGCGTCGCCATCCTGGCGCGCATGTACGAGATCTCGCGTGCCGAAGTGCTCGACCTCGTGACCAGCCGCGTGCTCGCAGCGGTGGGGTAATTGCAAAACGCACGGAGCGACTTGCAATCTGCATCGCTCCGCGTCCTCAGGTGCCGCTTGGGTCTCTCCACCCTGGCACCTCGTTTGCTTTGACGGAGCAGAGGTGGGTGTCAAGCAGGTCGGCAAAGGCGACAGTGGTATCTGCTGTTCGGGGGCCTTCATCTCCCGTTCAGTTCTCTTCACCGTCGCTCCGAGGCGATCAGCAGGGCACACCACCACCATCTTCGCGATCACGTGACCGCGCTCCCGAAGCCGGTCACGCGGCTGCTCCGCGCTCACATCGACTCAGTCGAGAAGCTTGATCTTCTGCTCGCACTCGGCGCTGCCCCGGACCGTGCCGCACCGATCGCCGTGCTTGCACGTCTGGCGCGGCTGCCTCCACCGAACCCAACCCTTGTCATCGAGCCGATACAAGTATATCGTTTGTGCTCAAACCAATCACGAAAGGGTGCAGCCCAGGCTGCAGGTAACAAGGTTGGTCGGGCCGCCAGCCACAAAGGAGCATCGATGGATGGCCTGCGGCTCGTGTTCTCGCTTCCCACACCCCTGCACTGGTCCGAGCTCGCATCGCATCGCGCGCTCGCGGTTCTGCTCGACCTCGATGGCACCCTGGTCGGCTTCGCGGCAACTCCCGAGCAAGCGGTCCTCGATGACGAAGCGTGTGCGGCGGCGCGTGCCCTCGTCGAGTCAGGTGCGCGCGTCACGGTGGTCTCCGGACGGCCCCGCAGTGCCGTGGATCCGTTGATTGCGAAGCTCGGCGCAGGCGTCACCTACTTCGCGGAGCACGGAGCGTGGCACCACGACGGGCATGGGTGGACCGGGCCCGAAGCGGGCGGCCAGGATCTCGATGTACTCGTCACGGCGATCGCTGCGACGTCGAGCCGACTGAGGGTCGAGCGCAAGTCGCTCTCCGTCTGCGTCCACTGGCGATCGGTCGAACCAGCAGCGCGTCCGCCGTTGATCGCCGCCACCGAGCTCGCGTTCGAGGAGTGGCTGGAGTCCCATCCCGAGTTCGAGCTGCTGCCCGGAGTCGAGTCTCTGGAGGTTCGCCGCCGCGACATCAACAAGGGCGTGGCGGTGCACCGTACTCGGCAGCTCGAGGGCACTCGCATCATTGCCATCGGCGACGATCTCACCGACGAAGACATGTTTGCGGAGCTCGGCGAGGGCGATATCGGAATCACGGTCGGACATCACACGCGTCCGTCGAAGGCGCGCGCTGCACTCGCGGGTCCGCCCGAGGTCCATGCCTTTCTGCGATGGCTCGCGAGCGCTCGAACCGGGGCGACTGCGACCTCCCCACAGCTGCTTCCGCTCGTGGACATGAAGCCGTCACGTGCGCACTCGCTCGTCGTGATCTCGAACCGTACGCCGACGAAGGTTCTCGGCCGGAAGCGTGAGGTTGGAGGTCTCGTGTCAGCGCTGGAGCCCGCCTTACGTGCACAGGGCGGGATCTGGGTGGGCTGGAGCGGGCACGAGCGCGAGGGCAAGCCGGCGTTGATGATCGACGCGCTAGGCGAGCCGAACCTCGCCACGTTTGACCTGACGCGGGCGCTGCGCGAGCGGTTCTACGCCGGGTTCTGCAACCGGGTGCTGTGGCCTCTGTTTCATAGTGCTTCGATGCGGATCACCTACTCCGATGACGAGTGGGCCGCGTATGTCGCCGCGAATGACACGTATGCGGGCCACGCCGCAGAGCTGTCGCGACCGGACGGCACGATCTGGGTCCACGACTACCATCTGCTGCTCGCTGCGCGTTCACTGCGCCAGCGCGGACATCGCGGTCCGATCGGCTTGTTCCTGCACACTCCGTTTCCACCGCTCGAGCTGCTCGAGACCATGCCGTGGCACCGAGAGCTCATCGCGGCGATGCAAGAGTTCGACCTCGTCGGCTTTCACACCGAGCGCTGGGCGGCGAACTTCAGGACCGCGGTCGACTCCGTGGAGAGCGTGCATGCCTCGCCCCGCGTCGGCGTGTTCCCGATCCCGATCGACAGCTCGCCGTTCCTTGCGCGCACGGCAGAATCCTCCGACGTCGCGGGCCTGCGCGCCGCGCTCGGATCACGACGCCTGCTCCTCGGAGTGGATCGTCTCGACTACTCCAAGGGAATCCCCGAGCGCCTCGCGGGTTATCAGCGGATGCTGGAGCGCTACCCCGAGTGGCGCGGTCAGGTCTCGTTTGTCCAGGTCTCGGTGCCCTCGCGCGCCGAGATCCCCGAGTACTCGGAGCTGCGGGACCGGATCGAGAAGATGGTCGGCACCATCAATGGCCAGTTCGGCGAGGCCGACTGGGTCCCTGTCCGCTACCTCTACCGCTCGTACGATCAACCCGTGCTCGCACAGCTATATCGGCTGGCGGATGTCGCTCTGGTCACGCCGCTGCGCGACGGGATGAACCTGGTTGCCAAGGAGTTCCTCGCCTCGCAAGACGACGCACGGCCCGGGGTGCTGGTCCTGTCCCGGTTCGCAGGTGCCGCTGCGGAGCTCGGAGACGCGGTGCTGACGAACCCGTTCCATCCGGATGGCCTCGCGGCGGACATCGATCGCGCGTTGAGGATGCCGGAGCCCGAACGCGTCGCCCGACATGGCCGGATGATCCAGGCGATCCGGCGTTCGACCCCTCAGCAGTGGTCGTCGGAGTTCCTCAAGGACCTGGCCGGCGCAGCGCGCACCCGCGCTCACGCGACGTGGCCCATGTCCGACGTGTCGACGTCCCGGTGCTCGAAATTTTCGTGACCTCCGATTACCGCGAGTTCATCAACGGATTTCGGGAACTTCGCGAGTAGCTCGATTCGTTTCACGTCATACGACATCGCGGCGTGGTACGACCATTCCCGATGGGTCTTCGGTTGTTCCTCGATGGCCTCCAGGATCGGGTCGCGCGACTGTTGGGGCTGGACCCTGCGAACCGCACGGTGATCGTCCGCACGATGTTGCATCGCCCTACAGGGGATGCAGCGGGGTACTGGCTGCAGCTATTGATCGCGGCGGCACTGGCGACCCTCGGACTGGCGCTGGACAGCACCGCCGTCGTGATCGGCGCCATGCTGATCGCACCGCTGATGCGCCCCATCGTGGAGCTCGCGATGGGACTCGCGACCGGCTCTGCGCCACTTGTCTTCCGAACCGGGCTGCGTTCGATCGCGAGTATCGTGATCGTGGTAGCCGCATCGGCGGCGTTCACCTGGTTGCTCCCTTTTCACGAGCCGACTCGCGAGCTGCTGGCGAGAACCGCCCCTAGCCTGCTCGACCTGTTCGTGGCCGCCGCTTGTGCCCTCGCGGGCGCGTACGCCGTCGTGATGACGAGCAACGAGGTTGCCACTACCGCAGCGGGCACGAGCATCGGCATCTCGCTCGTTCCACCGCTCTGCACCACAGGCTATGGTTTGAGCATCGGTGACTGGGAAATGGCGCAAGGAGCCGCCCTACTGTTTACTGCCAACCTCACTGGTATCGTGACGGTTGCCGGAGTGGTGTTCGTCCTCACTGGCTTTGGTCAGGTGGATGTGCGCGCCGAGGAACGCGGCCTCGACGGGGACGAGGACGTGGGAGCCGCTACCCGCCTGGGTCGTTTGATCTCGAGACGGGCATCCGCAAGGCTCGGGCCACTACCGCGCATTCTGTTCCCTCTGGCTCTGCTCGGCGCGATCTCGTTCCCGCTGCAGCGCGCCGTCGATGAGATGTCCCGGCGAAGCGCGATCCGGCAACGCGTGCGCGAGCTGCTCGCGGGTGACCAGAAGCACCGGATCGTGCAGTACTCGCTCGATCAGACCGCGAGACCAACAGCCCTACGGGTGGTCATCGTGGGTGACGCGACCGGATCGCGCTCGCTCGAACAGCACCTCCGGGCGAAGCTCGACGTGCTCGGTGAACGAAGTGTGCGCGTCGTAGTCTGGGCGGTCCCGGATGCGAGCGCATTCAGCGCACTATCAGCGCGGCTCGATGACATCCCGCTCGAGCTAACTCCTCCGGTTCCGCCACCCCCAAAGCCTTCACTGCAGACCCGCCTGGCGACCCTATGGCCGGCGGAAGCGGGTCCGATCGTGACGACATGGGTCTCGCACGCAGGTCCCACACGCCTGCGCGTGACTCATCTCGGTCAGGAGCTCGGACCGGCGGGTCGGGAGCTCCTGTCTCGTGCTCTAGCGGTGGACGGGACCGCACCGCTGGTCGAAGAGCACGCGCTGATCCCACTGGTGGGCGACATCGGTGATGAAGCTCGCTGGCTCCCAGATACGGTCCAGCTGATCGAACGATCGCACGATCTCGAGATCCACCTCTGTCTGACGATCCCTCCGGCTCCGATCGGCAAGTCGAGGACACGCGAGCGAACGGAGACCGTACTTGCTCGTGAGACGGTGCAGCGCGCGCTCGAAGGGCGGACTAACACGACAATCTCCGATGGCCCGCAGTGGAGCATCTCGCCGAGTCTCACTCCGTGTACGTCCGTCGCAGATCGCGCGACACTGCCGAGTCGGCCTTAGGGGATGACTCAGCTCGCAGCTCGTCGATTCTTGTCCACGATGGCGGCGAGGATCAGCAGGAAGGCGGCCAGGCGCGGGACGTAGATGTAGTACGCGTGATCGCCGCTAATAGGCCCGAAGGCTCGAAGCGCCCACCCGACGGCAAATGCCCAGAACGCCGCAGCGAACCAGAGAAAGAATCGATCGCGGCTGAGCTTCCAGAACTTCAGGAACTTCAGCCCGACAGCGAAACACCCCAAGGTCACCGCACCGTGGAGGAAGGGGGCGACGTCACTCATGTGTCCTCCCAGATCAGGCCGATCAACAGCAACAAGACGGCAACCAGAGCCGAGCCACTGCGCGCAACGGAGAGATCGCTCTCCGGCACGACCACGAGGTCCAGAAAGAGCAGAACGTTGTTGACAGCCAGTCCAACGAAACAAAGCGTGCTCCACATCAGAAGCTGCGTTGGACGATTGCGATAGCTACGCAACAGCAGCGCCACGCAGGCAATGCTGGTGACGGCGCACAGCAGGTAGACAACCTCAGCCATTCTCAGTCCCCATCCTTTCTGCGGATGCGAAAGGCGTCAGCGAAGGTTCGTGCGGCCAAGCTGCGGATGCGTTCCATCGAGATACGGGAGAGGACCTTGATCAACGTCTTTGGCTCCGTTTCGTAGAGGTCCGCGGCCTCCGCGATCTCCGCCTCCCACGTCCCGGACTTGAGCTGCAGCGCGTCGCCATCGATCAGTTCGACAACTCCCGACGCGGCGACTTCCCCAGCAACACGCCGCAAGACATCGCGGCCAACCTGCAGCTGCATGGCGAGCTCACCCAGCGTCATTGCCTTGCCTGCGGCGCGTAGCACCAGCACGAGCTCGAGCTTCTCGAAGGTGTCGAGCTTTCGATCCAGCAGCACGTGCAAGCTATGTGACGGATACCCGTTCACGATACTGACCTATTCGCACATCACTTTGTTTGACCTCAAACTATCTTTCCAGCCTCCAGGCTGAAGGGCAAGGCTGGGCTCAGTAGGCTGACCGTGAGATGCGGTGTCGTTGACCGCCCGCTGCGCTTTCGCTCGCAACAGCGCACGAGTCGAGTGCCGCGATGACAAGCTCCAGACGCCGTGAATTGCGTCGACTCAATCGCGCTCGAGCTCGGCCGTCAGCAACTCGAGCATCGTCATCGCATTTGCGAGCACCGGGGGGTCGGCCCGGCCCATCGCTCGGCGGACAGCCGCCTCCACGGTGCCCTTACGTTCGCGATCGATTGCTTCGCCGCCGCGGGTCAGCTGCAGTCGCGCGACGCGGCGGTCCTCCGAGTCCTTGGTGCGGACGATCATCTTCTGCGCTTCGAGGCGAGCAAGGATTCCCGTCAACGTGCTCGGGTGCATCCCCAGCGTGTCGGAGACATCGCGAGCCGACGCATTTGGCATCTGACCGATGATCCGGATGACGAGCCGCTGCGGACCAGTCACTCCCAAGGTCCTGGCCATGCTCTTCGAGCGGACCTCGAGCGCATGAGTGAGCGCCCATAGCCTCTGCATGAACTGAAGCGTTTCCCCCTGGGGCCGCAATGCCTCGGCTGGCTGTCGTGCTGCTTTCACGCACCTACCCTACCTGCACTCATCGAGTCCACGCGTCGGCAAGCGTGACATCCTGCGTACCGTCGCAACCCCAACCGTTTGCGACGATGCCCGCCGGGATCAGACTCCCCGCTCGGTATCGGCGAGCAAGCCGAGCTTCTGCTGTCGGCTGCGCCGCAGGTGCCTGCTGCGCCAGACCTCGTACACCGCAGGCACTACGAAGAGCGTCAGGATCGTGAGTGATAC
>JACCQV010000344.1 GCA_013813945.1 Deltaproteobacteria bacterium
GAGCCGGGTCTCCTCGGCCTCGAGCAAGAGGTCCACCTCGCGCGCTTCGAGCGCGACGATCTGCTTACCGACCGAGACGATCTGGTCGTGCAGCGTGATCCAGTCGCGCTCGCGGCACGTGGCGGCGTACGCGTCTTCGACCTGAGTGGAGAGCTGGGAACTGGCGGCACTGCCGAGCATCGCGACCTTTCGATGCGCGTGGTCTGGAACGCGCACCTTCTATTTACCACCGAGATTTCGGAGGCTCTGGGCTCCGCTCAGCGCTCACGAAACGCTCGCGACCCGACGACGATCGATCTCGAGCGTGATCATCGCGCATCGCGAACGACAAGGCGTTCTCGATCAAGAATCGAGACTCCTCGTCGGGAACGGCGCGCGAGCACGCCCAAAGCGGTCAAGCACAAAGCGACACGAGCACCGCATTCACCCACGATTTCTCGTCGGCCAATCCTTGCTGTCCGGTCACCGGACAGAATTGGATAGAAGCATCCTCGGATGGAACGTTGGCTCGTGCTGTGGGGCGCGTGGGCAGGCGCGCCCTCCCATGGCGCGGCTGTCCACATACCCACAGCTCCGCCGTTTCGTGGGACGCGTCGCCGCCGCCAGGGTCGTGACCATCCAGGCCGTCGCTCGCACGCTGGAATGGACCACAGCGTGCGTGCACAGGATCGACGATGTTTTTCGTCCGACGCGAGCCGCGAACGGCGAACGGCTCTACGATGTCGCTCGCATGCGCTTTCCCTTCGAGACGATCGACAATGCATCGCCGGTCCCAGCCCCGATCGTGATCAGTGCGGCCGGTTACAAAGAGCTGCGCCAACGGTGGCCGGCGGGACGCTCGTCTTAGGTACCCGCTCGCCCGGTTCTGGTAACCAAATGGTGGAAACGGTTCGTTATCTCTGTGTCGCGCTGCTGGATGGGATCCAGAGGCTCTTCCTCTGGGAGAGCGATGACGAGACGGATGATCGCGTTGCGCTCGATGAAGCAGGCTTCCTGTTGTGTTTTCCGTCCGAATTCGCGGCACGTGCGGCAACACAAGCCGAAAGCCGGCCAGTGTCCTCCGAAGCGCCGTCGGTCTACGACCTGGATGCGATCGAGGCGTGGTGCCGGTCGACCGCGACCGTCACGGACTGTCGCCGCCTACTGAATGCCTGGAATCTGTTCGGCGACCTTCCGCGCAATGACAACCTTTGCGCGAGCGCCGATGCGCGCAACAATTCGCTCTACGACAAGCTCTTCGCGGGCTGCAACTTACCCGCCATGACACCTCCAGGCGAGGAATACGTCCCGATGTGGACGTCAGCCGAAATTGCCGCCCTCAAGCGTCTGCTCTTACTCGGACTGGCGGAGTTTCGGGCGCGCCTTCGTTGACCAAACAATCCATCGAAATGGCAGCGCCGTTCCAGCAGCCGAAAACGAAGGTTCTCGTCCGTTGATCGCGGACTGGCGCCCCATCGAAGCGTGTCCCGAGCCTGCAGCGATGGTGTTGGCCGCCGCTAGCCGAGCGCTCCTACGACGCCATCAGAACCCTTCGGTGCGCTAGGCGAGCTCTTTGCGGATGTTCTCGATCACCTCGGCGTAGCTCGTGCTCTCGACCACCTGGGCGAGCTCCGCCGTGTACCGCGAGACCAGATCCTCGCGACCGCGTGCGAGTGCATCGCGACGCGCGTTGTACAGCGTGAGGAACGCGCGCTCGGCGTTGATGAAGTACTGAACGTTCGCGATCACGGCGCGCGCGATCGAGATCGTGACCGACCGCGACTTATCGCTGAACGTGAAGTGCCGGCCCTCGCTGTTCGTGATCTCGAGCGTCACGCGACCGACGGCATCGACACCGGCCTGCGCCTTCTTGGTCTCCATGTCTGCCGCGACGTGGAAGCCGATCAGCGCGATCGTCTTGAGCGACTGGTATTCGCGCGCGTACCGATCGAGGAGCCCATTGAAGATGGCGTCGACGACACCGACGCCCTTGCCCTCGACCTCGACGGGCTGTTCGCCCTCGACCAAATGCACCTTGCAGATGGTGGTGTGGTCCGCTTCTTCGCACGCGAGCCGTGACAGCTTCAGCTCGAGGAAGTTCGCTCCCAGGACCTTGCGGATCAGCGGCTCATGCGGCGGCGAGTGGGTCACGCGACAAGTCTAGCGCGCGTTGCCCTCCGAGCAGCGTGATCTCGATCCGAGGTGATCTGTGCGGGAGTTCGGTGCTCCGGACGGTGCCGGCACCGTCGCCATGCGGCATAGTGTCGCCCGATGTCGGCACTGGTCCAGCTCGAGCGCCACGTGACGCGCCTGCGCGGCTGTGCCGATTGCCCACAGATGATCGGGCCCGTCGTGACGGGAAATCCCGTGCTGTCGCCCGTGATGCTGATCGGGCAGGCGCCCGGCGTCAAGGAAGGGCCCATGGGCCGTCCCTTCGCGTGGACGGCGGGCAAGACGTTGTTCGGCTGGTTCGCAGGTCTTGGCATGCCCGAGGACGAGTTTCGTAATCGCGTTTACATGGCGGCGGTCTGTCGATGCTTTCCTGGCAAGGCCGCAGCGGGCGGCGATCGTGTGCCGGCGCCCGACGAGGTCGCGCGCTGCAACCGCCACCTCGTTGCCGAAGCGAAGATCCTGCGTCCCAAGCTGGTGATTCCCGTCGGCAAGCTCGCGATCGCGCAGCTGGTGACCGCGGACAAGCTGACCGAGGTCGTCGGGATCCCCCGCCGCGCAACGCTCGGTGGGGTCGAGCTCGACATGATCGCCCTGCCCCATCCGTCGGGCGCGTCGACGTGGCACCGCACCGAGCCGGGCAAGACGCTGCTCGTACGCGCGCTCGCGATGATCGCCGAGCACCCGGCGTGGCGATCCATCATGCCGTCGGACCACGTGCCCACGGCTGTCGCGCCATGACCGCGGTCGCGGATCTTCTCGCGGAGCTGGTCGCGTTTCCCACGCAGCAAGCCGGGCCGGAGCGCGGCGCCGGGAACGAGCGCGCGCTGTGCGATCACCTCGCCCCGCTCCTGCGTGCGCGCGGTGCCGAGGAAGTCCTGGTCGAGTCGACGATCCGCACCGACGGTAGTCCCGGCGCCTACGTGTTCGCGCGCTGGGGCACCCCGCGGCGGATCATCAACGCACACGTCGATACCGTCCCGGCGAATGCGGGGTGGTCGCGCGATCCGTGGCAGCCGCACATCGCGGACGGCCGGCTGTACGGTTTGGGCTCCGCAGACACCAAGGGAGCGATCGCTGCGACGTTGATCGCGCTCGACGGTGCGACGCCGAACGACTTCGGCGTGCTGTTCTCGGGCGACGAGGAGGCCGGCAGTGCCGTGATGCACGCGTTTCTGCGCTCGCCCCATGCGGCCGCGATCCGCGACGTGATCGTGTGCGAGCCGACCGCGCGGGCAGCGGGTACGGCGCACCGTGGAATCTTCGCGCAGCGCGCGACCTTGCTCGGCCCCGGCGGTCACTCGTCGAAAGCGGACCACCTGCCCAAGCCGATCGCACAGCTCGCACGGCTGGCGACGGCGCTCGACGATGCAGGTCGTCGCCGCCTGCACGAAGGTCCCGTCGGCATGACCGGCACGTGCCTCAACATCGCCGGCCTCCACGGTGGCGTCGCGTACAACGTCATCCCGGCGCGCGGCGAGCTCGAGTGGTCGCTGCGGCCGTATCCCGGGTTCGATCGCGAGGGCTGGGATCGCGAAGTTGCTGCGATCGTCGCGGCGATCGATCCCGCCATCACGGTCGAGACCGAGCTCGAGCACGTGCCGTTCGCATGCGATGCGCTCGCGGATCTCGTGCGCCCGTTCGCGGCACGCGTCGGCACGCTCGACTTCTGGACCGAGGCCGCCATGTGGTCCGAACACGGCGCGAACGCGATCGTGATCGGGCCTGGCGACATCGCGCAGGCGCACGCGGCCGACGAGTGGGTCGCCCTCGCGGATCTCGACTGGGCGATCGCGCTGTTCCGCGCGGTGCTGCGCTAGTTCCAATGCTGGTCAGTTAAGGTCGTTCGTGCACGTGGACGTGCACGTGTCACGTGCACGTC
>JACCQV010000345.1 GCA_013813945.1 Deltaproteobacteria bacterium
GTGGTGCAGGGCGTGCTCGCGACGGCACTCGAGACCACGATGCGCCTGCTGCACCCGTTCGCGCCCTTCGTCACCGAGGAGATCTGGCAGAAGCTGCCGAAGCCTCCCCAGCTGCCGGGCTCGCTCATGATCACGGTGTTCCCGCGTGGCGATGCCTCGTTCGTCGATGCGGCGGCCGAGGCCGAGATGAAGCTCGTGCAGGACGTCGCGGTCGGCTGTCGGATGCTCAAGGCGACATTCGGCCTCGCACCCGCCCAGCAGGCATCGGTCGGGATTCGCGTCAGCGGCGAGAAGCGCGAGATCCTGCAGCGCTTCCGCGAAGCGATCGAGCGCACGGCGCGGGTCAAGGCGATGATCGGCGGCTCGTTCACGGGCAACGCCGAGGCGCTGACCGCGCGCGACGAGATCGGCAATGACGAGCTGACCGGCGTCGCCGGCAAGGAAGTCATCAACTCCGAGGTCGAGATCGTGATGCCGCTCGGCGAGATCGATGTGGGCGCCGAGAAGGCGCGGATCACGAAGGACGTCGCGAAGACGGACAAGGAGATCGGCGGCCTCGAGAAGAAGCTCGGGAACGCCGACTTCCTCGCGCGCGCGCCCGAAGATGTCGTGGCCGAGCAGCGCGCCCGCCTCGCGGAGGAGCAGTCGCGCAAGCAGCGGCTGCACGACGCGCTCGAGACCCTCGACAAGGCCGCGAAGAAATGAGCGACTGGTTCGAGACCGAGGCTCGCCGCCGTCGCGAGCGGCTCCTGCGCGCCCGTGCGGCGCTGCTCATCGTCGATATCCAGGAGCGCCTGGCTCCCGCGATGCCGCCCGACGTTGCGGCGCAGGTGATCAAGAACACGGCGATCCTCGTCGCGGCTGCGGCGCGGCTCGGCGTACCGATCATCGTCAGCCAGCAGTACCCCAAGGGGCTGGGCCAGACGGTCCCCGAGCTCGTCGCTGCGCTCGCCGCCGCCGAGACCGATCACGGCGCGGCCGTCTATCGCTTCGACAAGGTCGAGTTCTCCGCCGCCGCATCGGAGGCGTTTCAGGCGCTGCCGCCCGCGGAGAAGATCGGCGCGATGATGACGCGCGAGCAGTGGATCGTGTGCGGGATGGAGACCCACGTCTGCGTCTATCAGACGGTGCGTGACCTCGCCGGTCCCGCCTGCGCGGTGCACGTCGTCGCGGACGCCGTGGCGAGCCGCACCAAGGCCAACTGGCGGCTCGGGCTCGAGCTCTCGCGCGAAGCGGGCGCGATGATCACCTCGACCGAGGTCTGCGTGTTCGATCTCCTCGAGCAGGCCGGAACCGAGGAATTCAAGGCCCTCTCGAAGCTGATCAAGTAGTCGCGATCGATTACGGTATCCCCGATGGCCGAAGGCGCTAGCCACATCGTACGCGCGCTCGTGGCGAACTTTCTGATCGCCTGCGCCAAGGGCGTCGGCGCGTTCCTCACGGGCTCCGGCGCGATGCTCGCGGAGACGCTGCACTCGCTCTCCGATTGTGTGAACCAGGGCCTGCTGCTCCTCGGTCTCAAGCAGGCGAAGAAGCTCCCCGACGAGCGTCACCCGCTCGGCTACGGCCGCACGCTCTACTTCTGGTCGTTCATGGTCGCGATGCTGCTGTTCCTCGGCGGTGGCGCGTACTCGATCTACGAGGGCATCCACAAGCTCCAGTCGCCCGAGCCCATCTCGAGCCCGTACATCGCGGTCATCATCCTGAGCTTCGGCTTCGCGATCGAGTTCTGGGCGATGCTCGGCGTCATCAAGGTCGCGAACCAGCGCCGTGGCAAGACGCCGTTCATGCAGTACCTCAAGCAGACCAAGGACTCCGACGTTGTCGTGATCTTCGGAGAGGACTTCGCCGCCGTCGTCGGCCTCGGGCTCGCGCTCATCGCGGTCATCCTCGCGTGGGTCACCGGTAACCCGCGGTTCGACTCGATCGGCACGCTCGCGATCGGCACCGTGCTGATCGGCGTCGCGATCTTCCTCGCGGTCGAGGTCAAGTCACTGCTGCTCGGCGAGTCAGCGGACCCCGCGCTGTTCGAGGCGATCAAGGAGACCGCAGCCGAGGATCCGCGGATCGTCAAGGTGCTGCGAGCGTTGACCGTGCAGCAGGGTCCGGGCGAGGTGATGCTCGCGTGCAAGCTCCAGTTCAAGGATGACCTGACCACGCAGGCGCTCGTCGGTTCGATCAACGAGTTCGAGCAGCGGCTGCAGAAGCGGGTGCCGGACATCCGGTGGTGCTTCGTCGAACCGGACAACGCGGACTAGCGGCAATGCTGGTCAGTTAAGGTCGTTCGTGCACGTGGACGTGCACGTGTCACGTGCACGTC
>JACCQV010000356.1 GCA_013813945.1 Deltaproteobacteria bacterium
GCGCTATCGCGCGGCCTTCCCGATGGTGCCGCTACTGCTCACGGCCGTCGCCGCGGAGCCGCACCTCACCGTCACGAGCTTCATCTATGGCAGCGATGCATTCCGCGCGATGGGGCATCCGTCCGTCACGATCGATGCGCAGCGGCTCGCGCGCGACCGTGCGGGTCGTCTCAACTATCCGATGGTGCTCTCGCGCGCCGTCGACGATGCCGGCGGCGACGGCTTCATGACCGAGTATCGCGGCCTGGCACAGCCGGCCGACGTCGGACAGACCGGCAACTGCTGCGGAAACAGCTACGACTTCTGCAACCTCGGGAATAACGACCAATGCGAGTGTCCGCGCGACGAGTTCGATCGTGCGGACTGCGAGGCCGAAGGCGATGTCGTGGAGGGTGTCGCCTTGCTCGATGCACTTGCGGAGAAGTATCCGATGGTCACCCGCATCACGACGCGGATCTCCCCCGAGGAGATGACGTTCGATCCGACCTACGAGCGCGACTACGGTGCAGCGCACACGGGCAGGCTGGTCGTCCGCGGTTCGTCGCCGACGCTCGCGAGCTGCGCGTCGAGCGTGATCGCCGAGGAGCGCTATGCCGAGATCGACGCGCTGCAGAGCTGCGCCTCCATGTACTGCGGTGTTGCCGGCCACTGCGTGACCACGGCGAGCGGCGCCGCATGCGAGTGCATGCCGGGCGCGGTCGCCCAGCGCTTCCTCGATCTCGACGGCCAGCCATCGGTGACGTGCGTTCCCCAGGTGCCGACCGTCGATCTGCGTGCCGGCGGCGCCGTGCTGCCGGATGCGTGCGCCGGGGTCAGCTGTGGCACTGGCACGTGCCAGGACCGCAACGGTGTCGCGGTCTGCGCGTGTGCACCGGGAACTGCAGCGAGTGCCGGCAACCTCGCAGCACCGCGCTGCGCGCCCATCGAGCTCGCGAGCGCAACGCGTGGCGCGGCGGACTTCAGCGAACCACTGCGCGGGCTCGCCGTCTGCGCGCCGCCACCGCCGACCTGCGGATCCGGCGGCTGGCTCGAGAACGTCGGTAGCACGCGTCCCGGCGTGGCGTGCGGCAACACGGACCCGCCCGTGTCGGCAACGCGCCCCGGCCCGCTACCGGACTGCGGCGGTCTGCTCGGCCTCGGCTGTGGTGGCTGCCAGGGCGGTGAAGCCCCGCTGCCCGCACTCGCGGGTGCGTGGATCGTCGCCGCGATCATTGCTCGCCGTCGCCGGCGTGCACGGGCGCAGTGATCTGCATGGCGCCGCTCCTCGCACGTTGCGCGATCCTCGTCGCCATTGCGGCGTGCGGCAGCCATGAAGCCGCGGTCGTGATCAACGAGCCGGCCGCCGCTCTCCCGGAGACGCGGCTCCCGCGCGCACCGGGTGTGTTCTCACCGAGCCTCGTCACGATCGCAGCGGTCAAGGACAAGGCCGAGCTCACCCTCGGCGAGCAGCTCGCGGATGTCGACAGCTGCGCGACCTGCCACCCCGACGCCGCGGCGCAGTGGTCATCGAGCGCACACTCGTTCGCGTCGTTCGGGAATCCGATCTATCGCGCGAACGTCGAGCGCCTACGCGCCGATCTCGGCAAGACGCCGAGCCGGCACTGCGGCGGCTGCCACGATCTCCCGCTGCTCGTCGACGGGTTGATGACGAGCGCAGACCCGATTCCCGCCAACGATCTGCGGTCGCACTCGGGCGTGTCGTGCCGGCTGTGCCACGGCGTGCAGACCACCACCCACGATGGCAACGCGAGCTTCGTCCTCGATCCGACGCCGATCGATGCACCGGATCTCGGCAACGCCGCTTCGATCGCGATGCACAAGCGCCAGGTCACCACGAAGCTGGATGGCGACCTGTGCTCGTCGTGTCATCGCGGCTTTCTCTCTCCCGACCTCTCCCTGCCCGTCCACCTGACCGGTGTCGACGAGCCCGGAATGTGGCGCAGCTCGGCGTGGACCGGCAACGGCATGGCGCGGATCGACAAGGTCGAGCAGAAGACCTGCATCGACTGCCACATGGAGCGCGTGCCGGCCACCGCCGATGAGCTCGGCGCCAAGAGCGGCACGATCGCATCGCATCGCTTCGTTGGCGGCCACACCTGGATGGCGTCGATGCGTGACGACGCCGAGCAGCTCCGGCTGACGCGCGCGAAGCTCGAAGGCGCCGCTTCGATCGACGTCGCCGGCGCACGCATCGTCACTCGAGGAATTCACGGACCGTGGCGGCTGCCTGCCGACGGCGCGCCGATCACGCGCGGCACGATCGTCGAGCTCGATGTCGTGATCCGCAACCTGCTCGTCGGTCATCGCTTCCCCGGCGGCGTTCTCGATGCGCAGGACACCTGGGTCGAGGTCGAGGTCACCGATCGGCGAGGCCGTAGACTGGCCGCCTCGGGGATCACCCACGCGACCGACGCAGACGACGAAGACTCCCACGTGCTGCGCACCCTCGTCGTCGACGACTACGGTCACGTCCTCGAGGAGCACGAGGTTGCCAAGTTCCGCGCACAGATCGCGACGCACACGATCGCGCCGCGAGAAGCACAGGCCGTGCGCTACGCGTTCGCCGTACCGCCGAGCCTCGCCGCGGATCAAGTACCGCTCGCGGTAACCGCACGGCTACGCCACCGTAGTCGCTCGCTCAAGATGCAGGCCGCCGCGTGTGCGTCGGCGCGGACTCCCGAGGGCGCGGCATTCATCGAGGGTGCCCGGCAGACGCGTGACGTCGAGATCGATCCGTGCAAGGCGCAACCGATCACGCTCGTCGCCGAGACCCGGATCGAGCTCGGCCGGGGCGCGACCGTCACGACTGCGCGCCCCGCGTGGCAGCGGATCTACGAGCACGGTATGGCGCTGGTGGCGACCGTCGTGCTCCGCCAGGAGGAACCGCGTGCCGTCCTCGAGGCGGCGCTGCGTGCGGCGCCCGATCCGCGGTCGCGTGCCATGGTGTCCGCGCAGCTCGGATGGGTTGCTGCGAAGCAGGGTCGCGCCGACGACGCGGTCCGCCTCGTGCGCGACGCTCGCGAGCTGCTCGCCGCCGCGGCCGCTCAGGGACCGGTCGCCGATCCGCCTGTCCTCGATGCGATCATCGCGGATGCGTTCGTGCGGCTCAATCGCTGGCAAGACGCACTCGCGCCGGCAAAGGCGTGCACCGAGCGCGCGCCGGAGAACACCGCAGCCTGGGGCGTCTACGCCAAGGTCCTCGTCGCCCTGGGCGAGCACACACAGGCACTCGCGGCGGCGATCCGTGGGCTCGAGCTGAACCCGCGCGATCCCGAGCTGCTGCGCAGCCAGGCGACCGCGCTGCTGGCGCTGAAGGATCCGCGCGCTCAGGCCGCGGAGACCGCCTACGTCCGGTTCCGCATTCCCGACGAGGCCGCCGGCCTGCGGGTCCGCTGCATCAAGGGCAACGAGCGCTGCATGCGGCTCCGCAACCCCGTGCACAGCCTGCCGCTACGGCCCGAACGCTGACCTCGACCATCGACATGGATCGAGGTCGTTGCTCGTCGATGACACGCTGTTCACGTCCTCCGTCGCGCGCGTTCACCTTGTGCGCGTGATTTGACACGCGCGGTGTGCCTCTCGCGACACACGCACGCGTGCGTCGACGGAGAGTCGCGTGGCTCACCGCATGCACCGGCCCAGCTGTCGGAGGCAATCATCGAATGTGGACGACGATCAAACGTGGCATTTCAAAAGTGGGAACTCTCGCAAAGGCGATGGCGCTGGGCGCGACGCTCGGTGTGATCGAGATGGTGCAAACGTCGCGTGGACGTCGCTTGCTGGCGCTCGTGTCGCTTGCCGCAATCACCGTCGTGATCGTGCTCGCGCGCCCTGTTCGGTCGATCCCGCCGGGGACGGCAGCGGTGCGCGTGAACCGACTCACCGGTGGAATGGCGATCCTCGACGAGGGCTGGGTCGTCGTGCTGCCCGGCGTCCATGATCTCCGGACGTATCCACTGCATGATCAGGTGTATCGGCCGACCGACGCGACAAAAGCGGCGGGCGCGGGAGCGTTCCAGTCGCTCGAGGGGCTGTCGATCGGGATCGACGTCTCGGTGCGGTGGGCGCTCGATCCCTCGAAGATGTCGCAAGCCGCGCGCATGCGGCCCGATCAACTCGAGCACGACCTCGTGCGACCGACGGTTGACGGCGCGCTGCACCGCGCGTTCGCGCGCCACACGGTGCGCGAGATCTTCGCGACGTCGCGCGCGCCGATCCAGAAAGGGCTCGAGGACGAGCTGCGCACATCGCTCGTTGCCGAGGGCATCGTGATCAAGGCCGTCGCGATCGGTGGCATCGACCTGCCGCCGCAGTACAAGGCCGGACTCGAGGCGCTGCTCTCGGAAGGCCTCCTGACCGAGAAGATGCGCTACACGCTCGAGCTCAAGGAGAAGGGCATCAAGCAGTCCGAGCTCGAGGCGGAGGCGGACAAGGTGCGACGCCAGAAGGCCGCAGAGGCCGCGGGTCAGGAGCAGATCATCGCGGCGAAGTCGCAGGCCGAGGCGATGCAGCACGTGCTGCCGCTCAAGGAGAAGGAGATCCAGCAGAAGCGGCTCGAGGCCGAGGCTGCGAAGATCGTGCGGATCAAGCTCGCCGAGGGCGAGGCCGACGCGCGCCGCATCGAGGCCGGTGGCGAGGCAGACTCTCGCCGCAAGCTCGCCGACAGCGATGCCTACCGCCTCGATGTCAC
>JACCQV010000370.1 GCA_013813945.1 Deltaproteobacteria bacterium
CGAGAACATCCGGCTTCGCGAGGCACTGACGATCTACAAGGTCAGCGAGGCGCTCGCCCTCTCGCACGATCTCGAGCACATTCTCGACGTGGTTCTCCGCGCCTCGCTGGACGAGGTCAAGGCAGACGTCGCGACGCTGCACCTCCGGGACCCGCGGACCGGTAAGTACGAAGAGCGCGTCAAGATCATCGCGGCGGGTGACACGGGCACGTTCACCAATGGTGGGATGCCCTCCCCTGCATTCGCGGTGATGCTCGAGCAATTCGGCCAGGGCAACCCGATCCTCGCGCACGGCGGCAAGGCGTCGCGGTTCTTCACCGAATCGAGCGTCCACGCCGAGCTGTCATCGTTCGTGGCCGTGCCGCTTCAGGTGCGCGCGAGCATGGTCGGCGTGATCAACGTGTTCTCGTTCACACCGGGCAAGAAGTTCGACGAGGGTCACCGCAAGATGCTCGCCGTCCTGGCGTCGCGCGCGGCGAGTGCGATCGACAACGCGCGTCTCTACGGCGAGCTGCGCTCGAGCAACGAGGACCTCGTCAAGGCGAATGGCTCCCTCGAGGAGATGTTCCAGCAGACGGTCGCAGGCTTCGCACAGGCGCTCGAAGAGAGCGACATGTACACGCGCGGCCACTCGGAGCGCGTTGCCGTGTACTCGGAGATCCTGGCGCGCGGGCTGACGCTCCCCGACCCCGAGATCCGGCGCATCGTGCAGGCAGGCGTGATGCACGACGTCGGCAAGATCGGCGTGCGTTACGACATGCTCAACAAGCCCGGGAAGCTGACGCCAGAGGAGGTCGCGGTGTTCCGCCAGCACCCCGAGAAGGGCAAGCGGATCCTCGAGCCCGTACCGTGTCTGCACCCGCTGATCGACGGATGCTGGTGTCATCACGAGTGGTACGACGGCGGCGGCTATCCGCGCGGGCTCGCGGGCGATGCGATTCCTCTCGTCGGCCGCGTGGTCGCGATCGCAGACGCCTACGACGCCATGACCTCGGATCGCGCGTACCGCCGTGCGCTGCCTCACGAGGTGGCAATCTGTGAGATCGAGCGCTGCGCGGGGACCCAGTTCGATCCGGAGCTGTCCGAGGCGTTCGTGAAGCTGATCGATGCGTGGCGCATTGTCATGCGCGAACGCGGCCACGACTCGCTCGTCCCTCGCTAGGTCTCCTTTCACAAGGACGCCGAGACCTCGGAGCGCGGGATCACGGGTTCGCACGCGTTCGCGACGTACTGAGTCGCGCTATCGTCGAGGGCATGCTCGGGTCCCTGGGGAAGTACCGCCTCGACACCCGCCTTGGTGGGGGCGGGATGGCCGAGGTGTTCCTCGCCTCGACGCAGGGTGCCGAGGGCTTCACACGCAAGGTCGCGATCAAGCGCGTGCTCCCCGGGTTCTCGGATAACCCGGCGTTCGCGAATATGTTCATCGCCGAGGCGCAGATCAGCTCGCGGCTCGTCCATCCGAACATCGTGTCGGTGCTCGACTTTGATCGTGATGCCGAGAACCGGCTGTTCCTGGTCATGGAGCTCGTCGAAGGCCGCGACCTCGATGCGCTGGTCTCGAGCGGCCTGCTGCCGATTCCTGTCGCGATCTTCGTGATCAGCGAGGCGCTCCGCGGGCTCGGCTACGCGCACGACTTGCCGAGCGGCGCGGATGTCCGCGGCATCGTTCATCGTGACGTCTCGCCGCATAACGTGCTGCTGTCGTGGGAAGGCGCGGTCAAGGTCTCCGACTTCGGGATCGCGAAGGCGAAGTCCGCGACCGAGGCCACTGCGTCGGAGTTCATCAAGGGCAAGCCCGCGTACATGAGCCCGGAGCAAGCGAACGGCGAGCGGCTCGACGGGCGTAGCGATCTGTTCGCGGTCGGAGTGATGCTGTGGGAGATGCTGGTCGGCCGGCGCCTGTTCATCGGCGAGGACACGCGCTCGACACTCGCAGCGGTGCTGTTCGGGCAGATTCCGCGGCCGCGTTCGTTACGTGCCGACGTGCCCAAGGATCTCGAACGCGTCGTGATGAAGCTGCTCGAGCGCGATCTGCCCGCGCGCTACGCGACCGCCGAGCAGGCAATCCACGATCTGCTCGAGTGCGCGAACGCGCCGCGCAACGGGCGCGAGGCGCTGATCGGCCTGCTCGCGGAGCGGTTCCCCAACGATGCCCGCGTTCGCCAGAGCCTCGTACGATCGCGCGGAGCGGCCGCGGGCCGAGCGCAGACCCCGCAAGCGAGTCCGCAGTTCGCGCGCACCGAGCCCGATCGAGCGCCGGCCGCGGCGCTGCACAGCCTCGGCGCACAGATGTCCGCGCCGACCGGAACCATGGAGCAGGTGCCGGGTGGGTTGACCCGTCTCAAGCTCGCCATGATCGCAGGGGTGACGCTCGCGAGCGGTGCGGCGACGTTCCTGATCGTGTCGGCCAGCGTCTCGAAGGCCCCGACGACAGTGGAGGCACGGCCCGTGGTCGCGGCCGTCGTGGTCGACGCCGGCGTGCCGGCCGTCACAGTGGCCGCGATCGATGCCCCGGCCGGCCCGGCAGCAGCGACGGATGCACCCGCTGCGCCCGCTCCCGTGGATGCCCCGAAAAAAGATGCCAGCCCGGCGCAGCCGGCGCACCCTGTTGCCAAGAAGTATGGGCACCTCGTGGTCAGGGCGTTTCCTGTCCTCACGGTGAACGTCGATGGCAAATTGATGGGCGATGTACCGGTCAACCTCAAGCTCCCGATCGGCACGCACACGCTGCGGCTGACTAACGCCGAGATCAAATACTCCGAGAAGCTCAAGGTCGAGATCGTCGAGAACAAGACCTTCACCGTCGAGCGAATGCAGAAGTGATCCGCACCCTCCTCATCCTCCTGTGGTCGCTCGTTGCGTGGGCACCGGCGGCTCGCGCGGACGCCGGTGTTGGCGTCGTCGTCATGGGCGATGCGACGATCCAGCCCCAGCTCGCGGCCCAATTCGAGGACTGGCTGCGGCACCGCGGCACCGTCCTCGTGCCATCTCCCCTGCCCGCGGACGCGATCAATTCGTTGATCGACTGCTTCGTCGTCGAGGACATGACGTGCGCACGCAAGGTGGTCGAGCAGAAGTCCAAGACGCCGCAGATGGTGTTCGTGAAGGTCGATCTCAGCGATGCCAAGAGCGGGATGCGCGACGTGACGATCACCGCGTACTGGTTCGAGATCGGTGTGGACCCCGTCGCCGTGCGCCGCGAATGTACGAGCTGCACCGATGCCGCGATGCGCATCATGACCGACAATCTGATGTCGTTGCTCGCCGGTAAGACCCGCGCAGAGATCGGGCAGATCACGCTGACCACCACGCCCGCTGGCGCGCGGGTCGTGATCGACGGCACTGCGGTCGGCCTCTCGCCGGTGACGCACAGCTTGTCGCCAGGTCCCCACATCGTCACGATCTCGAGCGAGGGGCACGCGAATGAAACGCGCAGCGTCACGATCGAGCGCGGCGAGACCGCTGCCGTCGATGTCCAGCTCGTGCGCGCAGCGCCGACGCGCAGATTGCCGCTGATCGCCCTCGGACTCGGCGGTGCGATGGTACTCACGGGCATCGTGCTCTACGCAACGAGCGAGGAAGACACCGGCGAGAAGCCGGAGTACCGGGAGACGCGGGCCCTCGGAGTCACGCTGGGTGTGGTCGGACTCGCGGCAGCTGGCGTCGGTGCGTACCTGCTGCTCCGCGGTGGTGATCCGGCAGAGGGACCCAGGGTCGCGATCGTGCCGGGCGGTGGCTTCATCGGCTGGGGAACACAGTTCTGATGGAGAGCTCCATGATCCGCGGTTGTCTGCTCGTCGCCTCGTTCGTGGTTGCTGCCGGCTGCATGAAGACGAGCGCGACGTACTGCGCCAGGCACGGCGCCGAAGATCCCGAGAATTGCCCACCCGGCGACGCCGCTGGAGAGACCTGCATGTCGAACACCGACTGCGCCGATGTCGCCGGCCGCCTGGTGTGCAACCTGGAGGTCGGTAGCTGTGTTCAATGCAACGCCGCCTCGGCGCAGACGACCGCGTGCGAAGGACCGAAGCCGGTGTGCGGAGCCGACGACACGTGCCGCGCGTGCATCAGTCACATCGAGTGCCCGTCGAGTGTCTGTCTACCGAACGGGCGATGCGGCAACGAGGACGAGGTCCTGTTTGTCGTCGGCTCGACGACGCCGAGCACGAACACGGCCTGCACGCGACAGAGCCCGTGCGACAAGGTGCAGAAGGCACTCGCGGTCGTTCCGCAGCGCTCGTACATCAAGATCAGCGGCACGCTGATCGAGGCCGTGGTGGTCAACAATCGCGATGTGACGCTGCTTGCTGCAGTCGGTGCGATGATCGCAAACAGCGCGAACGACACGACCGTGCTCGCGGTCACCGGCAGTAGCCACGTCGACGTCCACGACCTCCAGATCGGCGATGGCAACGCGCGCACGCTCGGTGTCAGGCTCGATACGGCCGCAGGCGGATCGCTGCTGCTGCACCGCGTCCGGATCGCCGATAACTTCTCCGGCGGCATCTCCGCGGTCGGAGGCCAGCTCTCCGTGCTGAGCTCGACGATCTCGGACAACATCAAGGGCGGCATCGTCGTGCGGTCGACGGCCGGGAAGTTCGACATTCGCAACAACTTCATCTACTCGAACGGCACCGGCTCCGGCACGAACACGACGTTGTATGGCGGGGTCCTGATCGAGGCCGACGCTGCCGGCAAGCTCGAGTTCAACACCGTCGCATTCAACGAGGGCAACGGCCTCCAGAATCGCTCCGGCATCGCTTGTTACGGAGCGTCGAACAGCGCGAACGGCAACCTCGCGTATGGCAATCGGGATGGCGTGGCCGGTCCCGACAGCGCGTTGCAGATCGGCGGCAACTGTCCGACCGGCACGTCGTTCGCGCTCGGCAGCGGCGACCTCGGCTTTCGCAACCCGAGCCCGGCGACACCGGACTTCCACCTCACCGCTCTGAGCCCGAGCACGGTGGTCGACGCGGGCGGCATGTGCAAGGGCAGCAATGGCGTCGACATCGACGGCCAGGCGCGCCCGGACAACGGTGCCTGCGACGTCGGTGCCGACGAGCTTGACACCCCGTAGCCGGCCCTCACCCGAGCCTCATGGGGTCCGGATCCGGGCACGAGTACGATGTGTGAATGCGTGCATTCTCACTCGCGTGGATGGCCATGCTCCTCGGTGCTTGCGGGATCGCCGACTTCGACATCGAGCAACCCATCCCCGAGCAACGCGTCCAGGGCTCCGGCCTTCCGGCGCCGCTCGCTGCCCTGTTTCCGCTGCCGCTCGACCTCGACCTGTCCGCCGAGATCAAGGAGCGCACGACGGGGCCGATCGACAGCGTCAGCCTGACAGCGCTGACGCTCTCCATCACACCGACCGATCAAGCAGCCGGAGACACCGACGACTGGAGCTTCGTCGACGAGATCCGCGTGTTCGTCGCGAGCAGCAAGGCGGGCACGAGCCTACCGCGGGTCGAGATCGCGAGCACCGCGGCGCCCGGGGCGGTCACGACGATCGAGTTCACCGTGGACTCGTCGATCAACCTCAAGCCGTACGTCGAAGAAGGCAGTGTCGTCGAGAGCTCCGGGCGTGGACGGCTGCCGACGGACAACGTCTCGTACGACGGGGTCGGCGTGTTCACCGTGCATCCGCTGTAGCGCGTGTGTTATTCGGAGCGCGGCGACATGCGTTCCGTGACTCTCGTGGCGATCACCGCCCTGCTCGTCCCCGTCAGCGCGGCCGCCGACGACGGTTTCGGCGTGGTCGTCGAGTCGTACACGGGCCCGCGTCCCGACCACGCAGGTACGGTGCTCGCACCGGTCC
>JACCQV010000872.1 GCA_013813945.1 Deltaproteobacteria bacterium
GTTCAAGACGTGGTGTGACGAATACTTCTTCCTTCCCCACCGCAACGAGACGCGAGGCGTCGGCGGCGTGTTCTTCGATTACCTGGGCGCCAAGGGCGTCGCGCACCCGCCCGAGGCGATGTTCGACTTCGTGCGCGATCTCGCCCGCTCGTTCCTCGATGCCTATCTGCCGATCGTGCAGCGCCGCCAGCTCGAGCCGTACGGCGAGCTCGAGCGGACCTGGCAACTCCGGAGACGCGGGCGCTACGTCGAGTTCAACCTCATCTTCGACCGCGGAACGCTGTTCGGGCTCAAGACCAACGGCCGCGTCGAGTCGATCTTGATGTCCCTGCCGCCCCTCGTGCGCTGGGACTACGACGTGATGACGACGCCGGGCTCGCGCGAAGCCGAGCTCGTATCCCACCTGCGGCCGATCGACTGGCTCACACGCACATGCTGATCATTTCTGATCGGTGAGTGATCTCGTGCGCTTCGTCGATCGAAGCAGCTGGATCGAGCGGCTCGATGTCAGGGCCTCTCGGTATATCTCTACGCGTCAAACGGGAGTCCAGGGCTAGTAGGAACGCCTTGACGATGCGCTACCCGTAGCGTAAGGAAAGATAATGGCCAAGAAGCAAACTCGACGGAGCATCAGTGTGAGCCGCACGACCTATGAGCGGCTGAAGGCCTTCTGCGAGGCCAACAACATCTCGATGAGCCAGCTCGTCGAGACCCGGGTGAACGACTTCCTCGGCGAAGGCGGCGTCACGGTGGTGACCTCGGTCATTCCGACCGGGCCGAGCCGTCCGACGATGCCGGCGCCGGTTCGCCCGCAGCAGCCCGGTCAGCCCACGAAGCCGACCTCCGAAGCAGCCGCGCCGTCGCGGCCGTCGAGCCCGGCGATCCCGATGACGTCCGCCGCCGCGCGGTACGCCGTCGATCCGCCGCCGCCGATCATCAAGCCGAAGCAGGAGACGGCGGCACCCAAGCCCGCCGAGAAGACTGCGAACCAGATCTTCACGTTCTAGACGTTCTCCAGAGAAGTTCGGCCATACGACGCTGCCGTTCGCTCACGCGGACCGGCGGCGTTCGTCGTTTTCGGGCGCCGAAAAATAGAACGGGCCCCAGTCAGCTGGGGCCCGTTTGCTCATCACAGTTCCCGAACCCGGTCACGAAGCGACGTTCGCCACGCAACATTTGGGTCCGAGGTCTACCGCCGGGTGTTTCCACCCGTCGGTCGCGTTGGGGAGGCTAAGAGGGCGCCCCCATTGAGCTGGTTCGTTTACTTGGCATGTTCTTCGTTCCTCCCCTGGCATGAGCCAGAGCCCAACACGCGCGGCCCGCCGGCCCCCAGCACTCTGCAGAATTGCTGAGTGCCCGATAAGGCAGCGGCTCCCGGGGTTGGGCCTTCGTAATGGGCGTTCCGCCCGTTTCGATGCCCACGGTCTGGATGATCGGAATGGTCATCACGATCGTGTTCTCGGCGACGTGAGTCGCAAGACCATTGTAGTGGAAGTCGGTAGGATGCGCCAGTGACGACTCGACCCACCAAGCAACTCGAGACGTTCGCCAATCCGAAGACCGCCCGCGACTATCACATCGCGTTCGAATGTCCCGAGTTCACCTGCCTCTGCCCGATGACGGGCCAGCCAGACTTCGCAACGATCTCGATCGATTACGTCCCCGACGCGCTGTGCGTGGAGCTCAAGAGCTTGAAGCTCTACCTGTGGAGCTTTCGCAACGAGGGCGCGTTCCACGAAGCGGTCACCAACCAGATCTGCGATGACCTCGTAGCGGCGATCGCCCCGAGATCGATCACAGTGGTTGGCAAATTTTGGGTTCGCGGCGGCATCACGACGAACGTCACCGTCACGCACGCCAAGTAACGGGGCGCGTCACGCGCCGAGACGCCGGAGAGCTGCCGCGGCGATCGATCCACGCGAACCGGCTCGCCGGGCAGCCGTCGCCCGTGGCAGTCAGGATCGCGTCAGCAGGAGCTGATGATCGCCGAGCATGCG
Organism: Deltaproteobacteria bacterium; assembly: GCA_013813945.1. GTDB lineage: Bacteria > Myxococcota_A > Polyangia > Haliangiales > Haliangiaceae > JABFXX01. Next base: position 1,998 of record JACCQV010000872.1, read on the forward strand.
CTCGACGAACGCCGCCTCGCTGAACGCGAGATACATGAGCCACGTCCGCACGAACGGCGCATCGAAGCCGAGCGCGCGAACCGCGGGGAGGGCGGCGAGGAACCGCACACGCCAGGCTCGCAAGGTCGGCGCATAGCTCGGACCGATATCGATCGCATCGATGATCTCGAGCCTGGCTGTAGCAGCAGCGCGGCGGATGGCAGCGACCGATGGGATGCACGAGCCCGGGAAGATGTACGTCTGCATCCAGTCGACGCGTCGACGATATGCGTCGAAGCGATCATCGGGCATCGTGATCGATTGCAGTGCGAGCCGACCGCCCGGACGCAGCACGCGAGCGCAGGTCTGGAAGAAACCGGGGAGGTAGTCGTAGCCGACGGCCTCGATCATCTCGATCGAGACGATCTTGTCGAACGTTCCGTCGAGGTCGCGGTAATCGCGGTAGTGGACCGCGACGCGATCGGCGAGGCCCGCCGCGGCAACGCGCTCGGTCGCGAGCTGGTGCTGCTCGCGCGAGATCGTGATCGCGGTGACGCGACAGCCGCGCGTACGCGCCGCGTGGATCGCCATCCCGCCCCAGCCGCAGCCGATCTCGAGGAGGTGATCCGATGGCGCGAGGGCGAGCTGATCGCAGAGGCGATCGAGCTTGGCGTGCTGCGCCTCGGCGAGCGTCATCGCCGGATCGGGCCAGTACGCGCACGAGTATGCGAGCGTCTCGGGATCGAGGAACAGCCGGTAGAAGGCGTTGCCGAGATCGTAGTGCGCGTGGACGTTTCGGAGGCTGCCGCTCGGCGAATTGGCGGCGGCGCGATGGCGGAGCAAGGCCGGCAACTGCGCGAGGCGGGTCAACGGCGACTCGATGCCGCGCGTCGAGGTGCCGCGGAGAACCGCTCGAAGCACGCCGATCAAGTCATCGCTCGACCACTCACCGGCGACGAATGACTCGCCGCCGCCCATCTCGCCGCGGAGCAGCAGGCGGAGGAACAGGCGATCATCGTGAACGCGTGCACATGCCTCGGCGGGACCCGGTCCTCCGAGCCGCAGACACTCGCCCGACGGCATCACGAGATCGAGTCGACCGCCCGACCAGGCCGCCCGCAGCTGCGAGAGCGCCGCCCAGCGTACCGCGTGGCCCGCCGGTGGTAGCAGGCGCGGCAACGGAACGATCAGTGGATGAGCGACGGCCCCCGGCACGCCATCACACGGTACTGCAAGTTCGCGCCGGGAGTACGAGCGAGCGCTGCGCGGGATCGATCCCGCCGGACGTCCCCGGCATCACGTGCGCTCGA
>JACCQV010000394.1 GCA_013813945.1 Deltaproteobacteria bacterium
GCGTGGATGCGCGTCGTCCCGAAGCCGCGGTGGCGGGCGACCGCGAGCGTCGCGTACAAGGACTTCACCGCCGGTGTCGCCGCTGCGCGGGCACTCTCGCAATCGGGGCTCTATCCGAGCAACGCTCGCCTGCTCGATGGCAACGAGGCGCGCCTCCACCGGGTTCGCTTCGATGGCTCGAGCGTGCTGCTGATCGGCTTCGAGTCGGCCGATCATCCGCTCGGTGCGTGGCTGGCGCGCGCCGTCGAGCTCGCGAAGGATCATGGCGGAGAGATCGTCGCGGGACCCAGCGAGGCTGATGATGCCGCGCGCACCGGTGCCGCGGGCGCGTGGCGCCAGGCGTTCTTCGACGCGCCGTATCTGCAATCCGCGATGCTCTCGATCGGCGTGCTCAGCGACACGTTCGAGACCTCGTGCACGTGGACGCAGTTCCCCGAGCTCCATGCGCGCGTCACGGCTGCGGTCACGCGAGCGCTCGACGAGGTGTGCGGCGGTGGCATCGTCTCGTGTCGGTTCACGCACGTGTATCCGGACGGACCGGCGCCGTACTACACGTTCGTCGGTGCTTTGCGCCCGGGCGGCGAGCTCGCGCAGTGGCGAGCACTCAAGAGTGCGGCGTCGGATGCACTCGCGGCGGCGGGCGGGACGATCACACACCATCATGCGGTCGGCCGCACGCACCGACCCTGGTATGACCGTGAGCGGCCTGCGCTGTTCGGTGAGGTGCTCGCTGCGGCGAAGCGTGAGCTCGATCCGCGCGGCATCCTGAACCCCGGCGTGCTCGTCGGCACAGCGTGAACCGCTAGGTGTTGTCGTCGGCCTTGACCTCGACGTGGAGAGGCGGCAACGGCCGCGTCCGCCCGAGCTCGATCTGACCCGCCATGATCGCGATGTGGAGCGCCATCCGCAGCAGCGCCACGCCGTGCCTGGCGACGAACAGGGTCACCGCGCCCTCCGCCCCGTACATCGAGTGGCCCTGCGCGAGGTACGCATAGGCGAGCGTGATGAGCGCGAAGAACACCCAGCCGAGTGCACCGTGCACGAGCGTGAGCGGACGTCGCGCGACGTAGACGAGCGAGCGCAGGTACGTCGCGAGCACGCCTGGATCGTGAGTGTCGCGGCGCAGAGTCAGCTCGACGCGGGCGTAGTCCGAGACGGTCCAGAAGAAGTGGAGTAGCGCGAGGGCAGGGACCAGCGAGAACGCGAGTGGACCGATCAGATCGCTCATCGAGAGGGCGTGCTCGATTCGAGGCATGACCATGCCGAGACAGCCGCCGAACACCGTCAGCACGAGTGCCCAGCCTGGCAGGGAGCACACGGCGAGGCGTGCGTACGCCAGGTACGTCGTCGCTCCGCTCGCGCCGAAGCAGCGCGCCGTACCACCCCGACCCTCGGGACGCTCGGCGAGGACGCCGTACACGCCACCGGCGAGAAACCACGTCGCGAGCTGCCACAGCACGATGGCCGCAAACACGATGCCGCCGATCGCGACGAACGTCCCGCGGGCATGTCGCATCACCCAGATCAGCGCCACGAGTTGCCCGTCGACTGCCTCGTCGAACATCGGCAAGTGCGCGAACGCTTGCGCGAGAACGATCGCGACCCCCGCCGTGCACGCCGCTGCGATCAGACTCTGAACGAGGAACACCGCGAACAGCGTCCCCGTGTACCGCGAGAGCCCACGCAGGCCCGCGCCGATCATCGCGCGAAGCCCGCCGACGCCGCGATCGTTGATGCCCGAGCCGCCCATCACGGGCCCACGATCTGCATCAGGGTCTGAGCCAGGCTGCCGACCCACGCGGCCGCGCGCAGCGATGCCGACCCATCTCCCTCGAGGCGATAGCGATGGGTCGTCGGCTGAGCGAGCGCGAGCTTGTTCTCGGGATCGAGCCAGACCTCGACCAGCGGCGAGCTGCGCTCGATCACGAAGCGCTCCCACGTCCCACGTCCGCGGTCATCCCAGTGCAGGCGTTGCGTCGAGCCATCGCTGAACTGGAGCTCGATGTCGACGGGGACGTGCACCGTGCCGGTGTTGCTGACGACGATCTCGCAGACGTAGCTGCCGGTCTCCGGCGCGTCGTTGTCAGTCACCGTCTTCCGAGCTGAACCTTCGCCGAACACCCCACGTGCCGCGTGCGACAACCGGCAGGCAGCCGTTCGGATCGCGAGATCGATCCCGCCGACCTGCTGGAACGCGGGAACGAAGAACCAGGTGAGATCCTGCCCGAGCTCGCGCGACAGCACGTCGAACAGATCGCGGCCGGTGGGGTGTTTGAATGCCCACTCGCGCGCGTAGACCTTCATCGCGGCGGCGAACTTCTTCGGACCGACGGTCTGCTCTAGCGTCTCGAGTGCGCGTGCAGCCTTCTCGTAGGTGGCAGCGGCGTACGCCTCCGAGTCAACAAAGGCGTAGGCGGCAGATGCGATCGGTACCGGCACCGAGCTCGGATCCGTACCGACTGCGCGCCGCAGGGCGCCGACCTCTGCCTGCCACCCCATCCAGTCGATCCCGCTCCCACGCGCACCGTAGAGGTCCGCCATCACGCGGGCGTCGGCCCACTCGTTGACTCCTTCGTCGAGCCACGCTTCGACCGCTTCGTTCGAGGCGAGGATCCCCTGGAACCAGTTGTGGCCGACCTCGTGCACCGTCACGTACTCGGGGAGGCGCAGGCCCGGACGCGCGAACACCGTGTCGCCGCCGGTCGTCACGAATGTCGGGTACTCCATCCCGCCGGCGCCGAACACCGCATCGGTCGGCGGATCCACGATCGTGATGATCGGCCACGGGTAGGGCAGGAACGCCGCGCTGAACTTCTCGATCGCACCAACGCCGGCAGCGAGGTGACGGCGCGCGAACTCCTTGTGCTCGGGGCGGTACACCACGCGGACCTCGACGGTGCGCACCTCGACGCCAGGATCATCGACGGTGGCCTGCTGCGACATGACCTCCATGTACGGGTCCGCCATCCACGCGAAGTCGTGAACGTCCTCGGCGTGATAGGTGAACGTCCGCGTTCCGCCGGGAGCCTCGGTCGCGGCGGTCAGCACGCCGGTGGCAGCGACGACGTACGTGTTCGGCACGGTGAGCGCGACGTCGTAGACGCCGAAGTCGGCGAAGAACTCGGTGTTGATGTGGAACGGCTGACATTCCCAGCGCTCGGCGCCGGGCGGTCCGACGCGCACGCCGATCTTCGGGAACCACTGACCGACCAGGTGGAACTCGCCGGAATGGCCGGTCCGCGCGAACACCTCGGGGAGCTGCGCCGTGAACGTGAACGCGACCTCGATCGTGCCGCCCGGCGGAAGTGGCGCGGGCAGCGGCAGCGTCGCAACGGTCTCGTCCCCGCCCACGTAGGTCAGCTTGCTGACAAGCTCGGTGCCCGCGATCTTCACCGACTCGACGTGGATCCAGCCCCACCCGGTCGAGCTCGCGATCTCGCCGCGCATCTGACCGCGACTGCTGCGCATGAACAGCGTCGACTCGTTCTTGAACCCATTGAGGTAGAGATGAAACGGCAGCGCGTCGACGGCAGTCGCGCCCGTATTGGTCCACGTCAGGGTCTGAGTGGCGGCGATCGCGTGGCGCACGACATCGAGCTTCGCCTCGATCTTGTAGTTCGCGATCCGTGCCGAGCGCGGCGGGCCGCCTCCGCGCAGCGCCGGGCTGCCATCGGGCACCGGGATCGCCCGCACCCGGGGTGCACCATGGTCGGCGCGGCACGCGAGCGCGAGCACTGAGATCGCGACGACGACTGCGGTGCGAACCACGCCCGTCTATACCACCCACGCCGGTGCTAGTGTCGGCGCCATGGAAGAGGTCGTCGACCACCAGGCACGCGTCGCGCAGTTCCTCGAGCAGTTCGGTCGGGAGCGCAACCTCAGTCTGCCGACCCTCTCCGCCGAGGGCGTGGGTTCGATCCAGCGAGGTAGCGCGGTGGTCTCGATCCACGTGCTCGCGGATCGCGGCGTGCTCCTGCTCCTGTCGCGGCTCGCGGCGGCACCGCAGCTCGACGCGGCGAAGGCGACGCGCCTGTTGACCGCATCCTTCATCGAGACCGGCGACGCGGCGTTTGCACTGCATCCGCAGACCGGTGATCTGTACCTGCGCATCCTGCGTGGGCTCGAAGGACTCGACTACGCCGAGTTCGAGGACATCGTGCATTCGATCGCGAAGACCGCCGATGCGTGGGACGACAAGCTGAAGCTCGAGCTGGGCGACCCGGCCGAACCGAAATGAGGGTCGCGCTGGTCGACGCGGATGCCACCGTGCGCGCGGGCGCTGCGCTGGCGGCGCACCTCGCCGGCGGTGATGCGGTCGCACTGATCGGCGATCTCGGGGCGGGCAAGACCACGCTGGTCTCCGGCCTGGTGGCAGCGCTCGGCGGCGGGGCCGCGGCGAGCCCGACGTTCTCGCTGGTCAACGAATATCCGAGCGGTCGGCTGCGGGTCTGGCACGTCGATCTGTACCGGCTCGAGCGTGCTGCGGAGCTCCCCGAGCTCGGGCTCGACGATGTGATCGGCGATCCTCGCGGCATCGTGATCGTCGAGTGGGCTGACAAGTTCGAGGTGATGCCACCCGATCACCTGCGGATCGAGCTCATGCATTCTGGCGACACCCGCGAGCTGGTCGCCACCGGCACCGGTCCTCGCGGCCGGGCGCTCGCGGAGGTGCTAGCTTCCATCGGATGAGGGCGCTCTTCGTCTTGGCGATGCTGGCTGCGTCCGCGCACGCGCAGAGCAAGCTGAGCTTCGACGCGGCGACCGTCTACAAGATCCCGCGTGGCGAGTCGCCGGTCGAGGGGCCAGAGGATGCGCCGGTCACCATCGTCGCGTGGAGCGACTTCGCCTGCGGCTACTGCTACCGCGTCCAGCCAACGCTCGACGTGCTGAACAAGGTGTTCCCGGGACAGCTCCGCTGGGTCCACCGCACGCTTCCGCTCGACGACGACAACACGACGACCGCGGAGGCCGCGCTCGCCGCGCGCGCGCAGGGAAAGTTCCGGCCGATGAGCGACCGGTTGTACGCGATGGGCGGCCGCGTCGATCGCGCTGGCGCCGAGCTGGCCGCGCGCGAGCTCGGCCTCGACATGGTGCAGTTCCGTGCGGACCTCGACACTGCCGCCTATCGCCCGCAGATCGTCGCGGACGCTGCCGATGCGCGGAAGCTCGGCATCACAGGCACGCCGACCTTCTTCGTCAACGGGCGGCCGGTGCACGGAGCGCAACCGCTCCGGGTGTTTGCGCAGGTCGTGGACGAAGAGCTCGTGCGCGCGGCTGCAACCAGCGGCGACTACGAGGCCCTCGTCGCCGGCGGCAAGCTCGCGGCGGACTCCGCCGAGGAGACCGTGCACGCCGATCGCGAGCTCGACGCCAATGCCGTGTACCGCGTCGGTCTCGGTCTCCCAGGCCACCAGCTCGGGCCCGACGTCGCACCGGTGACGATCATCGTGTGGAGCGACTTCCAGTGTCCGTACTGCGCCAAGGCGGTTCCGGTGCTCCAGCAGATCCGCGCGAAGTACACCGACGACGTTCGCATCGTGTTTCGTCATCTCGCGATGGCGTATCACCGCAAGGCGGGGCTCGCCGCGGAAGCCGCGGTCGCCGCTGCCGAGCAGGGCAAGTTCTGGGCGTTCCACGATCGCGTGTTCGCGCAGTTCGGCTCGCTCGATCGCGCGGACCTCGAGCGCTTCGCAACGGAGGCGGGTGTCGACATGGTGACCTTTCGCGCGGCGCTCGATGATCGGCGGTATCGCGATGCGGTCGTCGCGGAGGGAGCGAGCGCCCTCGCGCTTGGCGTCGACGGTACCCCGACGATGTTCATCAACGGACAGCCGATCACCGGTGCGCGCGACTTCGTCACGATGGATCGGATCGTCGACGCGCATCTGCAGCGCGGGCGGGCGGCCGTCGCCGCCGGGATCCCGGCTCGCGATCTGTACGGCTTGCTGATGAGCGATGCCATCGGTGTGGAGCGCGCGGATCCCTCGCGATTCCCTGTCGCATCCGGGATCAAGATCGCGATGCGCGCCGAGGATCGCAGCCGCGCCGTGACAGCCGCCTGTCGGCGTCGAGATCGCGCCCGTGCACAGCAGCTCGCGACCGGGCTCGTGTCGGATGCGCGCCGGCGGGTCGCTGCCGTTTGCTTCGCCGCGGGCATCGATCTTCCGTCGCAGTGATCGTTCGCTGGCCAGTGGTGACAGCCGCTGACGTGCCGAGACCCGGCATCTCAGCGTCAGTCTTGTCGCTATCGCACCACAGGACCCGTATCAGTTTTCCACGGGTGGACGATCGTTGCCCAGTGGGCATGCTCCCGCAATCTCACGCGCCCCGTGCAGGTGTCGCGAGCTGCCGTACGAAGTCCATGGTGGCATCTCCGATGCACCGCTCCGCGGGATGCTCCCCGACGAGACGATGCCGATGGCCGCTTTCGATGGCTCCATCGTCCCGCTGCCGCGACCTGCCAGGCGCAAGCAGCTCGGCCGGTTCGGGGAATTCGAGGTCATGACGCCACTGGCCCGAGGTGGGATGGGCGGCGTCTACCTCGCCCTTCATCACGAGACCGGCGAGCAGGTCGCGCTCAAGGTCCTCGATCCCCAGTTCGCGGCGTATCCCGAGGTCGTCGCGCGGTTGTTCGCGGAGCACACGGTCGCTGCAAGCGTGGCGCACCCCGGTCTGGTCGAGATCCGCGACGCGCGCCTGACCGATGACGGCGTCCCGTATCTCGTCATGGAGTACCTCGAAGGCATGACGCTCGGCGCGATCGCGGACGTCGGCGAGATCGATCTCTCGACGATCATTGCGGTGACTGCCCAGGTTGCGGCCGCGCTCGCGGCGCTCCATGCCGCTGGCTTCGTGCACTGCGACGTCAAGCACGACAACGTGTTCGTCCTCGATGACACCCTCGGGGACTGGCCGCGCGTGAAGGTCATCGACTTCGGGGTGTCGCGCGCGGTCGACGAGCCGCCGCTCGCAGACGCCACGATCGCGGGCACACCCTGGTGCATGGCGCCGGAGCAGTGGAGCGGCGCTCCGACGACGAAATCCGATGTCTACGCGCTCGGCTGCATGCTCTACGATCTGACGACGGGAGCACCGCCGTTCGATGGCTCGCTGCCCGAGCTGATGATCGCGCACCTCGAGCAGCGTCCGTCGCGACCGTCGTGGCTGCGCGCGATGCCGATCGAGCTCGAGCGGATCATCCTGCGCGCCCTCGCGAAGAATCCCGACGTGCGGCCCACGATGGCTGACATCGCGGTCTCGCTGGCCGAGCTCATGGATCGGTACCCGGCGGTCGAGCTTCGTCGCGCCGGCTGAGATCCCGGCGTCAGGTATCTGAAACTACAGGCAATGTTTCGGAAGCTCCCGGGGCACAAATCGCCCCGATTGCCGCGGCCCTGCTATACTGAACATCAGACCAGTGCGGTAGGACCATGAGTATGCGAATCGCTTGTGTTCACATTCCGCAGTTCGCGCTCCAGAGCCTGACCCGGATCGATCCGTCGTTGCGCGGCGCGCCGGTGGCAGTGGTCGGGAGTGGCATCACGGGCGCTCGCCCTTCGCTCTACGGCCCCATCGTCCAGGCTTGCTCGCGCGCCGCGTGGTCGCTCGGCATCCGGATTGGAATGACCGCGGTCGCCGCGAACCAGCTCGCACCGGGCGAGCTCCGCGTCGTGACCGGGGACGCCGCACTCGAGCGCGAGACGGTCCGTGCGATCGCGGATGCGCTGCTCGCGGTCTCTGGCGTTGTCGATGTCGGTGGACGGGCAGGCGCGGGTGGTGCGCACCTCGCGCTCTACTGCGAAGTCCCGGTCAAGACGCGCGGTGCTTCGTACGGAGACCGGCTGCTCGAGGTCCTCGAGTCGCTGGGGCTGACCTCGCGGATCGGGATCGCCGATGATCGCTTCACCGCATGGGTGGCTTCAGCGCATGGCGGGACGCCCGGTGAGGAGAGCGGCGTCGTCTCGGTTCCGCGCGCTGGCTCGGCCGCATTCCTCGCACCGCGTCCGCTGTCGCTGCTCGCGATCACGCCCGAGGTCCAGCACATGCTCGAGGCGCTCGGCGTGCGCACGCTCGGTGAATTCGCGGCGCTACCCGCGCCGTCGGTGGCGCGTCCCCTGGAGGCCGACTACCAGGCACTCGCGCGCGGCGAGGGTGGACAGAAGCTGCGGCCGTACGTACCGGAGGCGCCCATCCGCGAGGACATCGTGATCAGCGCGGCGCAGTCGGGTGCGGCTGCGGTCGCCGTGCTCGCGGAGCGGCTCGCACTGCGGCTTGCGGGTCGCGGCCGCGGTGCAGCCCGTCTCGAGATCACGGTCGGTAGCGAGGCCGGCGAGAAGGCAGTACCGCTCACGCCGCTGATGGCGCCGATGTCTGCGCTGGGCTCGAAAGCGTCGACCGCATCGGGCCCGAGCCACGGCCGGATCCTCGAGGACGCCGAGGAGCTCGCCGAGGCGATCGGTCGGGCCCTGGGCGACGATCTCTCGACAGCGTGGCGGCTGCGCGTCGCCGTGACCGGCGAGGCCGTCGCGGGCGATGCGGCCGTGATGACTCCGGCAGCGATGCCGGCCGAGACCATCGACGCACTCTCGGTCGTGCTGTCCTCGACAGGTTCCGGATCTGGATCTTGGCGGCTGACGTCACCCGCGAGCGAACCGGCGACCTCGCCGGCGGCAATCCGCGATGAGCGCCGTGATCCGCATCGCCGAACACGGCGCGGCAAGCAACATCGACGGGTCCGCTCGGCGGATCTGCCGGTCCAGCCGTGGCTGTTCGCAGAGCGCAAGTAATGGCGGGCGTCCCGAACGGTCCCGTCGATGTTGGCGGCGTGCTACACGCAAGGCATGTCGAGCACCCTCGAAGCTCAGCTGCGCGAGCAGCTCACCGCGTCGCTCAAGGCCAAGGATCTCAAGACCGCCAACCTGATCCGCATGATCAACACCAAGATCATGGAGCGGCGGACGGCCAAGGGCTTCACGGGTGAGGTCGATGATGCGCTCGTCCTCGATGTGATCGGCACGTACAAGAAGTCGATGGAGAAGGCGCGTGTCGACTACGTCAACGCGGGCGAGCGCGGCAAGGAACAGGTCGCGGAGCTCGACTTCGAAATCGGCTGGTGCAGCACGTTTCTGCCGAAACAGGTCAGCGAAGCCGAGCTGCGCGAGGCGGTCGCGAAGGCAGTCAGCGAGCTGCCCGCCAAGGATCCGAAGATGGCCGGTCGGATCATCGGCACGATCAAGAAGCAGTTCGGCGATCGCGCAGATGCGCAGCTCGTGAAGAAGCTCGCCGACGAGCTGCTGTCGTCGTAGGCGCCCCGCGACGCGGTCTCGGAGATCAACCGCCAAGACGCCAGGGCCGCCAAGCAGAAGGAAAGGTCGCTGCGCGATACCGATCCGGCTGTGCGAACGGCGCACGTCCGGCGAAGGCCGGCTGCACGAACCAGCTGCACGAACCTGCACACGTCCTCCACGACGGTTTCTGCTTGGCGGCCTTGGCGTGCTTGGCGGTTCAAATCCGCGGCGCAAGCGCGTCGAGCAGCGACCATCCGGCTGCACGAACCAGCACACGTCCTCGACGGCGGTTTCTACTTGGCGGCCTTGGCGTGCTTGGCGGTTCAGATCCGCGGCGCAAGCGCGTCGAGCAGCGACCAACCGGCTGCACGAACCAGCAGACGTCCTCCACCGCGGCTTCTGCTTGGCGGCCTTGGCGTGCTTGGCGGTTCAAGTCTGCGGCGCAAGCGCGTCGAGCAGCGACCAACCGGCTGCACGAACCAGCACCCGTCCTCGACAGCGGCTTCTGCTTGGCGGCCTTGGCGCGCTTGGCGGTTCAACTCCGCGCACGGCCCGCTACCAGCTATCGTCGGGGCTATCGACCGGCGGGACCGTCACGACCGTCTGGACCAGCTCGGCGTGTTCCGCCTGCTCGTCCATCAGACGCGCGCCCTCCATCAGCAGGTGCGTCGTCGAGTTCGCGACCCGATCCGCTCCTTCGACGAGACACGCGGTGAACTCGAACTCGCCGGCGCCCCACGTCAGGAGGTAGTAGACGCACTCCGCGTCGACAGGCTCCTCCGTGTCGTCGAGGCGGGCATGGACGACCTTGCCCTCGCGCACCAGGATCTGACCTGAGGGGCCGTTCGGCGCGCGGAGCTGGAGCAAGCCCGTCTTGCGCTCCATCTCGATCAACACGAGCAGTGACGACAACCCGACGTGCGAGAGGTCGCCGCGCAAGCTCGAGCCGCCAAGCTGCTCGCGCGTCTCCTGCACCACGGCTTGCGTGCGACGCAACGTCTTGGCGACGCGGAGGTCGAGCTCCTCGAACCGGAATGGCTTGGTGACGTAGTCATCCGCACCGAGCCGGAAGCCCCGGATCCGGTCGTCCTCCGAGGACAGCGCCGTCAAAAAGATCACCGGCAGCATCGCGAGCTCACCATGCGACCGCAGCTGCCGCACGAGGGACCAGCCGTCCATCTTCGGCATCATCACGTCGGTGATCAGCAGATCCGGTGTCCGCGCGAGCGCGCGCACGAGGGCATCCTCGCCGTCGACGGCGGTCTCGACGCTGTAGCCCCGCTTCTCGAGCACGGTCGCGACCATGCGCAAAATCCACGCATCGTCGTCGGCAACCAGAACGTGCGGGGCCATGACGTAGCCGACCTAGCGTACCGTGTCAGCGTTCGTCGAACAACTCACGGAGACATCGCAGGCGGCGTACCGGGGTGCGGAGGGGGCAGAACCTCGCGAACGGAGACGACCGTCCAGGCGCCTCGCTCGCGAACGCACACCCGCCCATCCCGGAGCGCGATCACGGCATGGCCGGAACTATCGAGTGCAACGCCGACGGCGGTGCCGGTGATTTCGGCCGGGAGCGGATCGCGCACGAGCTTGGTACCGACCACGGTGATCAGCTCGAGGACACCGCGGCTGGACCCCACGGCGACCAGACTGTCCTTCGGGCCGCTGGCCGCCGTCACGATCGTCACCCCCCGGGGCCAGGGCACCGACCGTCCCGACGCCAGGTCGAGTGCGGCATTGTCGACGAGCGCCCACCGATCACTGACCAGCCGCTCGACCCGCCTCGGAACACGCTTGAGTGCGGTCAGCTTCGTTCCATCGACCCGAAACAGGCCACGCTCGATGGCGATCACGATCGACTTGCCTGCCCCGATCGAAAGGACCGCCGACGGCGCAAACGTCAGCTTGGTCGCGGGTGCTCCCGCGGCGGCTCGATCGATCGTGTACAACTGCCGCCCGAGAGCCGCCACGGCCCGCGGTCCAGTGCTGATCATGGCCTTGCCCTTCTGCATGAGCCGGATCGAGGTCCACCCGTTGGGAGCCAGGCGGTACACGACACCGTCGGCCAGCGCGACCACGTCACCGCCGGCGCGGCCGACGAGCGAGATTGGATCGGCGATCGTGATCGCCTGATCGCGGACCCAGCCGCCCGAGGGTGCTGGCTCGAAGACCTGGCCGAGTGGGCCGAGGGGGATGGCCTTGCGGGCGTCATCGCCCGGCGGTGGCGCGAGTGCGGCGAGCTCGAGGTTCGGCGGCCCGGGCGGGCTGCTCTGCGCGTGGGCGGGTGACGCGAGAGCGACAACCACCGCGATGAACGCGATGATCGCGATGATCGCGTTGAACGCGATGATCGGTGCGTGTGTTCGACGGACGAACCGCAGAGACGCCGTCTGCTGTCGCGGTGCGTGTGCCCGACGGACGAACCGCAGACGCAGAGGCCGCAGAGCAGAAGGGTCTACGGGCATCGCCCGTGGGCGAGGAGCCGCGTCCTCACAAGATCCTCTGCTCTGCGGCCTCTGCGTCGCGGTTGATCTTTTCTGGCACACGGGCGGAACACGCATGCACCGAGCC
>JACCQV010000400.1 GCA_013813945.1 Deltaproteobacteria bacterium
ATCCAGCCCGACCCGCCGCCGAGCGCGAGCTTTTCCCCGAGCTCGAGCAGACCGGCCCCTTTCATGCTCGCGCGCAGCTGCGCGTGATCGAACCGATCGTCCTGCGGGTGATCCATGACGCGCCTCCACACGGGGTGCGTGATGAACGACGCGTAGGATTCCTCGGCGAAGAACACGCCGTCTGGACGCAGCACGCGCACGACCTCGGCGAGCCCGATGCGCCAGTCCGGCAGGTGATGGAGCACGCCGAACGCGAACACCGCGTCGTAGCTCGCATCCTCAGCTTCGATCTCGGTCGCCGAACCCGTCCAGAGCCGCACGCTGCTCCCCCGGCGTGCGAGCCGCTGCCGCGCCATCGCGACGAGCTCCTCATCGAGATCGAATGCATCGACGCGAACCGCGCGAAACCGATCGAGGATGATCTCGACGCCGACGCCATTGCCGCACCCGATCTCGAGGGCGGTGGTCACCGTGGTCTCGCCCCCGAGCTGCGCGAGGATCGGCGCCGCGTAATGGCGCTGGATCGCGGCGCGGAGCGGATTGTTCATGATCCACTTCTCGAGCCGGTTCATCTTCATGCGGCCCTCGCATCGAGCCAGGCCTGCGTGGTCACCGCCGCGACAGTCAGCGCGCGCCCGATCTCCGTCGCGATGCTGCGCTCGACCCGCCCGCCGATCAACGCCACCTCGACCGTGACCGTGCCGCTGTAGATCCGCCGCACCTCGCCGGGCGCGTGGTCGACGATCTGACATCTCGCATCGACCGACGCACGACCGCCGAGGATCGCGGGGCGCACCTCGATCACCAAGGTGTCCGTGCTGCGATCCCAGCGCAGGCGCTCCGTGTACTCGAGACCACCGCGCACGAGTGGGCGCACGAATGCAGGCAGCTGCCTGCTCGGGACGATGCGACTGTCGCAGTAGTAGCTCTCGGGAGCGTCCCGGCGCTCGATCACCTCGCGCGATGCCACCTGCCCGACGCGATCCTGCGCGGCGACGTGCGTCGGATCCGTAAACGCCGTCAGCAGCACCATCGGCGATGCGGCGCGGAAGACGTGCTCGTACGAGAACCGGATCAAGGGACGCTCCCAACTTACGCTATCTATTTCGCCCAAGTCTCCAGAATCGCTACAGCGATCGGGGACGCTCCCGACATATGACACTTGTGTGGAACGCTGCGTGAAACAGTTACCGTAAGTCGGGAGCGTCCCTAGTTCGGGGCGTAGGCGAGCGTGAGCATCGCCGTCAGCGGGACGCCGGTCGTGACGAGCAGGTCCCGGCGCTCGTCGACTCGGCGCGACGGGCGGACGTCGCTCGCGTATTGCACCTCGCGCCAGCTCGCATCGAACAGGTTCTGGACGGTCAAGCCGAGCTCGAACGATCGCCAGCGCCGGCCGGCCACGAGGTCGAAGACGGTGGAACCGCGCGCTTGCAGAGCTCCGTCGCCGGTCGCGCGCGGACCGAGCGCGCGCACGCGTAACGACGCGAACCGCGGGCCTCTGCGAACCGCAATCCCGGCTGTTCCGGACACGCGCGGCGCGAGCGCGATCAGGTGGCCTTGCGGGCGGTTTCCATGCTCGCGGCCACGAGCGAACGCCAGCGCGGCGTCGAACCGCAGCCAGGGTGCGGGCGTGAACGCGAGTGTCGTCTCGATTCCGCTGCGGTTCGCGGTCTCACTGCGAAACGCGATGCCGCGATCGGGGACCCAGATCTGCTCCTCGGCGACGTTGGACGCGAACGCGGCAACTGCGGCATGGACGCCCTCGGCGGGATGGAACCGCGCACCGACCTCGGCGCCGAACGTGCGCACGAACGCGCCATAGCCGCTCTTGTCGACCGACGCCCGCGCATCGGTCGAGTGCGAGCCGGCCGCGAACAGCAGGGAAAGATCGACGTTGTGCGTGAGAACCAGGAACCCGAGC
Organism: Deltaproteobacteria bacterium; assembly: GCA_013813945.1. Taxonomy (GTDB): domain Bacteria; phylum Myxococcota_A; class Polyangia; order Haliangiales; family Haliangiaceae; genus JABFXX01. The sequence goes on from JACCQV010000400.1 coordinate 1,922, forward strand.
TTCGGACTGATCCGCGCCCGCGCGCCGGTGCCACCGAGCGAGGTGGCACCGAGCATCGTGTCGGCGTCGCGATCGTCGACGTTCCACGTCTCCTGGTCGAGACGAACGCCCGCGAGCATGTGCACGTGCCGCCCCAGCTCGAAGACGTTCTCTCCATAGACCGCGACATTTCGCGTGCTCGGAGCGGTATCCGTGCACGGATTCATCGCGCCGAAACAGTCGACGAGCCGCAGCCGCCGCGCGTCATGCCACGTGGTTGCCTCGCCGTGATCGACGCGCGCCTGGACGCCGATCCGGATCCGGCCGCGATCCGTTCCCCAGCGGTAGGGCCGGCGATAGAACGCGTCGATTCCGTAGTAGACGCGGCGATCGACGTACTCGAGCTCGTCGCCGCTGACGGTGTCGCGGAGGAACAGCGTCGAGTTCGAGAACAGCCGCAGGTCCGAGTCCACGAGGTACGCCATTGCGTGCCACGTCGCGCGCCGGTGGTCGGTGGTCTCGTACGCAACGCTCGCGCTGCTCCGTGCGACGATCCCGCCTTGCGTCGGGTCGGCCGCCGAGTACTGGGTGAGGTGCCCTGCCGCGATCTCGCCCGCCGGTAACACACCGGCGTCGAACCAGCGACCGGAGTAGAAGTTCAACATCGTCGTGACCTGGCCGCGGCCGACTGGACGCTTCCACTTCGCGAGCACCACGCCCCGCCGGAACCGCTGCGGATGGACGTCCGGTCCGTCGTCGATCCCGACCTCCGCCGCGAGCAGCGCACTGCCCGTCTCGAGCTGCGGCGAGAACAGGCCGACGAGGCGGTAGCGCAGGCGCTTCAACCGCGACCGCAGGAGCGGAGTCGTCAGCTCGGTGCCCGACGAGAGCTTGACCACGGCACCTCCGGGCACCTGATCGATCGTCCGCAGTGCGAGCGTGCCCGCCGCCGAATACGAGCCAAAGCGCGCCGCGTACGCTCCCTGATACAGCGAGACAGACCCGACCGTCTCCGGGATCACGAAGTGGGTGTCGGCGTAGCCGTGCGCGTACGCATGACTCCCGATGTTGATCGGCACACCATCGACGAGCACGCCGAGGTCCTTGCCCTGCCCCGCGTCGAACCCCCTAACCAGCAGCTGATCGGCTTGCCCGGCGCGGCCGATCGCGACGAGGCCTGGCACGTGGCGCAAGAGATCCGTCGTGCGATGGATCGGCCGACGCGCCAGGTCGTCGCTCGTCAGCGTCGGCGAGGTCACCGAGGCCACGGGCTCGTCCCCTCCCTCGTCGGGGCGCGGCGGCTCGCGGTCGGCGGCTGCGCGCCCCCTGCCGACGAGGAGGAGCATCGCGATCACTCCGATGTGACGCATCGATCTCTTCCTCTTCACCGCGGACAATTGAAGTGACTCGCGCGGACCAGCGGGAAGTGCTCGAGCACGGCGACATCGGTGTCCCCGGTGCGCGCGCCGAACGGGTACGCGAACACGCGCGGGCTGTAACCGTCCGCGCGCATCGCTGCGAGCCCGGGCAGGATGTCGTCCGCGATGTACGCCTCGATCCCATGCTCCGCCGAGTAGGTCTCGGCGCTCCTGTGGGCGGTCGAGTGATACTCGATCGCGTGGCCCGCGGCGGCGAGGTTGCGGATCAGCTCGCGATCGTCACCGGAGATCGTCGTGTAGTGGCTGATGAAGAACGTCACGCGCGCACCGTAGAGGTCGAACATCGGCAGCAGCCCATTCCAGCCGACGATGTCGTGATCGTCGAAGCTGAGCGCCAGGCCCTGGGTCGCGGTGCCATCGGCAAGGTCCGCGTACGTCACAAACGTCATGTTGCGATCGGCGGCGCCGGCCACGACCTGTTCGAGCGTGCTCTCGTCGATCGTCCCGTTCGGCTTGTGCGAGTAGAGGTGGAGGATGGTCTCGTCCACGGTCGCGCGATCGAGGCCGACCGCGATCGCATCGGCGCTGACCGTGTTCTTGTTGTCGATGCTGATCCCGCACAGCACGGGATGATCGGCGCCGCGCGAGTAGATGTTGTCGATCTCGCTGAGGGTGACGTCGCAGCCGACGAGTAACGGCACGACTACGAGAATCACTCCCCTCACCGGACCAGCATGCCTATCCTGATCGGACGCTGTCAGGTTTTCGCACCCTGCCCGATCGCGTCCAACCCGTTGCCTTGACACCTGAACATCTGCTCCGTAGGGTTCCTGTCCCATGGCACGCAGTTCCCTCGGTCCCGGTCGTCATCAGCCCAAGACCGAGCCGGACTCCATCGTCATCGAGGGTGCCCGCGAGCACAACCTGATGGTCGATCATCTCGAGCTGCCGAAGCACCGCCTGGTCGTCATCACGGGCCCATCGGGCTCCGGCAAGTCGAGCCTCGCGTTCGACACGCTCTACGCCGAGGGCCAGCGCCGCTACGTCGAGTCGCTTTCCGCGTACGCGCGGCAGTTCCTCGGTCAGATGGAGAAGCCGAAGTACGAGCGGATCAGCGGCCTGTCGCCGACGATCGCGATCCAGCAGAAGAGCGCGTCGAGCAACCCGCGGTCCACCGTCGGAACGATCACGGAGATCTACGACTACCTGCGCGTACTCTATGCGCGCGCCGGCGAGCAGCGCTGCCACCAGTGCGGCGGCCCGGTCGGTGCGCGGACCGCCGGTGAGGTCGTCGACGAGCTCGCCGCGTTGCCCGACAAGACCCAGGTCACGCTGCTCGCGCCCAAGTCGGAGAACCGCAAGGGCGAGTTCCGCGAGCTGTTCGCCGAGCTGCGCAAGGCCGGCTTTGTCCGTGTCCGGATCGACGGAATGATCGTTCGCCTCGAGGACGTCGATGCACTCGAGAAAGGCAAGAAGCACTCGATCGAGCTCGTTGTCGATCGCGTGACGATCAACCCCAAGGAGAAAGGTCGGCTGACGGACTCCGTCGAGACCGCGCTCCGCGAGGGCAAGGGCAAGCTGATGGTCGAGGTCGCGGGCGAGAAGGTTCCGCGCATGTACTCGGAGGCGAACGCGTGCCCGACGTGCGGCATCGGCTTTCCCGAGCTGTCGCCGCAGAGCTTCTCGTTCAACTCCCCGCTCGGCATGTGCGTCGAGTGCAATGGTCTCGGCGAGCGCCAGGCCGCCGATCCTGCGCTCGTGGTGCCGGATCCCACGCGCTCGATCCGCGACGGCGCGGTTGCCGTCTGGGGCGAGTCCATCGCGAAGGACACGGGGTGGACGACCAACATCGTCAAGGCGCTCGCCAAGGCGTTCAAGATCGACCTCGACAAGCCGTGGAACAAGCTGAGCGAGAAGCAGCGCGACGTCCTGATGAACGGCACCGGCGACAAGCGCGTCACCGTTGCCTGGGAAGGCCGTCACTCGACCGGTGAGTGGGCGATGCGATTCGAGGGGATCCTGTCCCAGCTCGAACGCCGTCATCGCGAGTCCTCGTCGGAGCGCACGCGCACGCACTACGAGCAGTTCTTCGCGTCGATCCCGTGCGCGCTCTGCCACGGCACCCGCCTGCGGCCGGAGTCGCGCTCGGTGTTCGTCGCCGAGAAGCCGATCGTCGACGTCACCGGGATGACCGTCGGCCAGGCGTTCTCGTTCATCACCGGCATGAAGCTCACCGGATCCCGCGCGCAAATCGCGGGCGAGGTGCTCAAGGAGATCAAGGCGCGGCTGTCGTTCCTGCTCGATGTCGGCCTCGACTACCTGACGCTGCACCGCTCGGCGGCAACACTCTCCGGTGGTGAAGCGCAACGGATCCGGCTCGCATCGCAGCTCGGCAGCGAGCTATCCGGCGTGCTGTACGTCCTCGACGAGCCGTCGATCGGCTTGCACCAGCGCGACAACGAGCGGCTGATCAAGACGCTGCACCGGCTGCGCGACCTCGGCAACACGGTGCTCGTCGTCGAGCACGACGAGGCGACGATCGAGGCCGCGGACTGGGTCGTCGATTTCGGTCCGGGTGCGGGCCGCCACGGCGGTCGCGTCGTTGCCGAGGGCACCCCCGAGGACATCAAGGCTGCCGGCAAGTCGATCACCGGTCGGTTCCTGTCGGGTGCCGAGCGCATCGAGGTGCCCGAGACCCGGCGCACCCCGTCGAGCTGGGTCAAGCTGACCGGCGCGAAGGAACACAACCTCCGCAACGTGACCGTCGAGATCCCGCTTGGCGTGATGGTCGCGGTCACCGGTGTCTCGGGTGCCGGCAAGTCGTCGCTGATCAACGCGACGCTGCATCCGGCGCTCAACCGCATGCTTCATCGCTCCATGGATCGCGTCGGACCGTACGACTCGCTGACCGGCCTCGGCCAGGTCGACAAGTGCATCGTGATCGATCAGCAGCCGATCGGACGCACGCCGCGTTCGAACCCGGCGACGTACACCAAGGCATTCGATCTGATTCGCGAGCTGTTCGCCCAGATGCCGGTCGCCAAGACCTACGGCTACGCAGCGGGTCGGTTCTCGTTCAACGTCTCTGCGAAGCAAGGCGGCGGTCGCTGCGAGGCCTGCGAGGGTGCCGGCGTCCGCGAGGTCGAGATGCACTTCCTGCCGAACGTGTTCGTCACGTGCGAGGTGTGCAAGGGCAAGCGCTACAACGACGCGACGCTGCGCGTGACGTACAAGGACAAGAACATCGCGCAGATGCTCGATACGCCGATCGAGGAGGCCGCGGTGATGTTCCAGCATCACAAGCAGCTGTCGCGGATCATGAACACGCTCGTCGACGTCGGGCTCGGCTACATCTCGCTCGGTCAGCCGGCGACCACGCTGTCAGGTGGCGAGGCTCAGCGCGTGAAGCTCGCGCGTGAGCTCGCCCGCGTCCAGACCGGACGCACCCTCTACCTGCTCGATGAGCCGACCACGGGTCTCCACTTCGGTGACGTCAAGATGCTGCTCGGCGTGCTCGGCCGGCTCGTGGAGGGCGGCAACACCGTGCTCGTGATCGAGCACAACCTCGATGTGATCAAGACCGCCGACTGGATCATCGACATGGGCCCGGAAGGCGGCGCCGCGGGCGGCGAAGTGATCGCGACCGGCACCCCGGAGCAGGTTGCCCAGATCGCAGCGAGCTACACCGGCCAGTTCGTCAAGCCACTGCTCGAGCGGGCCCGGCGCGGACCACGTCCGGCACGTGGCAATGGCGGGGGTGGGAGCCGCGCGGCGCGCCGCGATCGAACCCTCGAAACGTCGCCGTAGCTAACTCACTGTGTCATCACGATCCGTGGGGCTGCGGCTGTG
>JACCQV010000417.1 GCA_013813945.1 Deltaproteobacteria bacterium
AGGCACCACCGGAGATCGTCAGGTACGTGCGATCCGCCGCGCCGAGGCCGAGCTCCGCCATCGGATCGCGCAGCCGCTGGCCTTCGACGAGAACGAACGCGAGCTGACGCGCGATCGCAGGTCCGGCCGCCACATCGAGTCGTCCGTCACCGACGACATCGAGCGTCGACAGCGTCGCAGCGGCGGCAGGTCGTGCCGTGCTGCCGGGCAGGCCCTGCTGTTTCCACGCGACGCGCGCGCCACCCGCGACGGTCTGATCCTCGGATCCGAGTCGCGTCGCCCCATCGAACGCGTCGAAGCCGTTGTTGCCGCGGACGCGATAGCCATCGTCGGAGCCATTGAGCAGCGTGCCGTTGTCGTCGAAGTACGTGTAGTCGCCGGCTGCATGCGCGTAGCCGATCGTCGTCGATGACAGCACGCTGCCGTGGTCGTCTCCGTAGTGCGCGCGGAGATGTCGCGCACCGAACGAGCCCGCGCCGATCGAGGCCCGCACTCGCTCGCCCTGCTCGCCGCGGCCGAGCCGGGTCACGAGGTTGACCGCGCCGCCGACGCCCGCGCCGCCGAGCTCGATCGGGACTGCGCCGCGATACAGCTCGACCTCGCCGAAGCTGTCGAGCGCGAACCGCCCGAGGTCCGTGGTCACCGCCGCGATCCGGGCCAGCGGAATGCCATCGATGAGCACGCTCGTGTTGCCGGGGGTCGTGCCGCGGACGCTGAGCGACTGATACGCGCCGAGCCCGCCGAGGCTTCGCGTCAGGGCTCCGGCCGAGGTCGCCAGGGCATCCGCGACCGACGCGGGGGCCGGGTGATCGTCGGGGTGCAGGACCGTGACGAACGGTGCTTCGCCAAGTGCGCGCGTTCGATCGCGGGCGCCTTCATCGGGCGCGCGATCGATGATGACGATCGTCTCGGCATCGACGGTGGCTGCCGGATCAGCCGACGCGTTCGCGCTGACCAAGGCCAGCACGCCACATGCGTATGAGTATTCGGAGAGTCGGTTCATGGTCACCCCACGTGACGCGGGGTGACGAGCGCGTTCGCTACGCCTCCTTCACACCCGAAGTACCGACAGAGAGGTGTCCTGACTTCCGGATCGTCCTAGGCGGCGCCTTCCCAGTTTCCCAGTGGCTTCGTGCCGCTTCGTCCCCGGTTACAGTAGCGGGGGCTGTGCCAGTGTCTCACTGGCTTCCCTGCATCCGTCGGAGTTGTAGGCCTTGCGTCTAGTCGATCAGCGCCTCCGGAAGCTTCCTACCATGAGATGCTAGAAGCATGCAGCGCATCTTGGGTCTGCTGTTCATCGCCGCCTGCAACACCGGTGGAGCAGATCTCGATGCGCCCGCCGGGAATGGGGATGGCCCGCCTGGTCCGAGCGATGCAGCGATCGACGCGGTGATCGACGCAGCTCCGGGCGTCGGCGAACCGCCCGAGCTTATGGGCATCACGCTGCTTCACAACCAGGTCCGTGCCGAGGTGGTGACCGGGACCCCGTTGCCAGCACTGCAATGGGAGCCCGCGCTTGCCGCGACCGCGGCTGCCTGGGTCGCGCAGTGCACCGATACCCAGGCACCGACCGGGCTCATCGATCACAACGCCGGGCGCTCCACCGGGCACCCGTACTACGTCGGCGAGAACATCTATGCGTCCGGCGGCACGGCGACCGCCCAGGGTGCGGTCAACAGCTGGGCTGCCGAGAAGCCCAGATACAATCCAACGACCGGCGCGTGCAGCGGCACGTGCGGCCATTACACGCAGATGGTGTGGCGGACGACGCTCAAGCTCGGCTGCGCGCGTGGCAACTGTCCGGGCTTGACCTATCCGAGCGCGATCGTCTGTAACTACGGTCCGGGCGGCAACAGCGGCGGCCTCGCCTACTGATCACTGCTGGACGATGTCGGGCTTCATGCTGCCGAGCGCGGTGAGGAGCTCGGTCTTCTCCTTCTCGCCGACCTTGAACTTGTCGAGCGACTTCACGAGGTCCTCGACCAGCGCGTTGAAGTGCTCTTCCTTGACGCCCATGCCGGCGTGCGACTCCTTCATCGACTTGCCGGTGTACTTGCACGGGCCCCCCGACGCCTCGCAGATCTGATCGACGAGCTTGGCCTTGAGGTTGGTGATATCCGCGTTGGCAAAGAACGCGTTGATCCGCGCGTCCGCCGCAACGTTGGCGACGAAGTCGTCGACGACTGCGGTGATCGCATCCTTGCCGCCGAGCCGATCATAGAGCGGCTTCTCGCCACCGGCGGCCACCGTGGTGTCCTCCTTCTTGCCGCCACCACCGCCGCACGCGACGAGGACGAGCGCTGCGAATGCCGAAACCACGAGCATGCGAATCTTCATGAGAATCCTTCCAGGGCTGTTGACTCGCCCCACCTGAAATCGAACGTACCGGGGTTTGCTTACAGCCGAACCTCGAGCGGACGCAATAAACTGTAAGGTTGCGAGGTCATGAGCACCGACCTCCAAGGTAAGACGTTCGTCATCACCGGGGCGAATACCGGCATCGGCAGGGTCACCGCCACCGATCTCGCGCGACGTGGTGCTCACGTGATCCTCGCGTGCCGGACGCCGAGCAAGGCGCAGCCGGTGACCGATGCGATCAAGCAGGAGACCGGCAACGATCGCGTCGAGCTGGTCGCACTCGATCTCGGCGACCTCAGCTCGGTTCGCAGCGCTGCCGCGGAGATCGTGGCGAAGAACGTCCCGATCCACGGTCTGATCAACAACGCCGGTCTCGCCGCACGCGGCCAGACGAAGGACGGTTTCGAGCTCACGTTCGGCACCAACCACCTCGGTCACTACCTGTTCACGCGCCTGCTGCTCGATCGCCTCAAGGAGGCCGGGACGGCGCGGATCGTCAATGTCTCGAGCAACTCGCACTACCGCGCGAAGTCGATCGACTGGGACGCGCAGCAGAGGACGACGAAGAGCGTGACGGCACTCCCCGAGTACGAGCTATCCAAGCTGGCGAACGTGCTGTTCACCAAGGAGCTCGCGCGTCGGCTCGAGGGCACCGGCATCACCACCTACGCGGTGCATCCGGGTGTCGTCGCGACGGATGCGTGGCGTCGGATCCCGCTGCCATTTCGCTGGATCGCGAAGTTGTTCATGCTGACACCCGAACAAGGCGCCAGGTCGACGATCGTCGCTGCGACCGACCCCGCACTGGCCAGTCACACCGGCCGCTACTACACGGTGGGCGGCAAGGAGAAGCCGCCGAACCGGATCTCCGAGGACCCGGACCTCGCGACGATGCTGTGGAACAAGAGCGCCGAGTGGACCGGGCTGCCGGCGTGATCGGACGTCACTCGCGAGGGCGAACGCAGTAGACCTCGGCGACGACCTCGATCGTCGACGACGGTGACGTGTTGCGATAGTCGCAGCGCCACGATGCTGCATTTGCGCCGTCAGACATGCCGACGGGCCGCGCGGCGACGAGCTGCGCCATCCACTGCGGATCTGCGTAGCAGCCGCCCGTGACGAGGAGATCGACCGCGCGATCGCACGACGCAACGGCAGTCGCGACGAGACCCGCGCCGACCGAGATCCTCGCTTCCTTGCGAACGATGTCGGTCTTGGTCGAATAGGCCGACGCAGGACCCGGCGGACCCTTGGGACCCTGCGGACCCTGCGGACCTTGCAGACCCTGCGGGCCCTGGAGTCCCTGCACGCCCTGCGGACCGTCGGGGCCGGGTGGGCCCGGATCGCCCTTCGCGCCGCGCGGTCCTTCGGGTCCGGGTGGGCCGAGCCCGAACGGACCGGCAGGACCCGCTGGACCAGGTGGACCGAGTGGACCGGCAGGGCCGGGGGGACCCGAGAGGCCCGCGGCCTTGCCCTTGGCGAGCAGCTCGGCCGCGATCTTCGTCGCATCGACCTCGCCGCGCCGCTCGATCGCGCCGATCCGGAGATCGTGATCGTCGACGCGCTTGCCGGTCTGTTCGACCTGCTCCGCGGTGTCGCTCGCGCGGCACGCGGCCAGCACGAGAATCATCCACGGAAGGCGCATGACTGCGATCCTACCGACACGCTCGCACGGCTGTACGCATTCCGCAGGTTTTTTGCCCTCATCGATCGAGTGGCGTACGACCGAAGGCGATGAGTGAGGCGTCAATCGAGCTGGTCGATGTGAGAATCGACCATCCACGCGGTGGTTCGCCGCTGGTGACCAACGCCAACGTCAGGGTCAACAAAGGGGAGGTCGTGGTGATCGTCGGTGCCGCCGGGGTGGGAACCTCGCGCATGGTCGCAGCCGCACTCGGAGAGGTGACACCGGGCGAGGGACACATCGACGTGCTTGGCCGAGATGTCGGCAAGCTGCGGCGCTCGTCGCTGCGCCTGCTGCGCCGGCGGGTCGGAATCGTTCCACAGGATCTGTGCCTGCTCGAGGATCGCAGCGCGCAGCTCAACGTCGTGATGCCGCTCGAGATCGATGGGATCCCGCGCAGCGTGTCAATCGTGCGTGCGGCGCTCGTCCTGGCGCAGATGGGACTCGAAGACGAGGCGTCCTTGCCCGTCGACTGTCTGTCCGCATCGGCACGCCAGCGTGTCGCGGTTGCTCGCGCACTCGTCCGCGATCCCGAGCTGATCATCGCGGATCATCCGACGAGCGCACAGGATGCTTCGGGGGCCGAGCGCGTGTGCGAAGCCTTTTACGAGGCGGCGAGCCGCGGCTGCTCGGTCCTCGTGCTCGGCCGTGATCCCGCGCTCCGGGTGATCGCCGAGCGCAACGGCTGGCGCCAGCTCGCAATGCTCGATGGCCGATTGTTGCCGATGGGCGAGGTCGACCTCGAGGGGCGCACGATCGAGGAGATCCTCGTCGGCATCGAGTCGGCGCCCGCGACGATGCCCGTCGCTGACCCCGAGCTTCCGAACCTCGTGCAGTTCCCGATCTCCGCTCGCCCCGCAGGTGCCCGATGAAGATGCGAACGCTCCGTCGGCTGCGCGCTCAGGCCCCGCGCCAGTTGCGCCGCCGTGACTTCGATCTGAGCGACGCGACAATGGAACCCGATCCGGGGCCCGCGCCCGAGGCCGTCTTCGATCGCCTGACTGGCCCCTACGATCGCCGCCGCGCGATCTCGATGCCCGGCGCGGTCGACGAGGAGACGTGATCGGTCGCGGTCTCACGCGCGTCGCTTCCGCGCTCCGACGTACCCTGCGGATCGCCAGTGAGCGGCCGCGTGCCGCGCTGTGGACCCTGCTTGCGCTGACCAGCGCGCTGTTCGCCGTCGGGATCGCAGCCGTCGCCGCCGAGAGTGTCGATCGCTGGGCCCAGCGGCCGGCTGCCGGCGCCAGCATGATCGTCTACCTCGGCGAGAGCGTCGATGAAGGACGCGCTCGCGAGCTGCTCGCCGAGCTGCACGCACTGCCTGGTGTCGAACGCGCGGAGCTGATCCCGCCGGCCGAATCGGCGCGTCGACTCCAGCAGGCACTCGGCTCCGACACCGCGCTGCTCGAAGGCGTCGATCTCGGAAGCTTGCCGTCGTCCGTGGAGGTCACGCTAGCCCCCGGCGTGCGCGATGTCGTGGCGATGAGCCCGACCGTTCGCGCGCTGCGCGGTGCGCCGGGCGTCGACGACGTTGTCGTCGAGGATGGCGGCGACGATCGCGTCGCGACGGCGCTGCACACCGTTCGCGTCATCGGGTGGTCGGGCGCGGCGCTGTTCGCGGGCCTCGCCTTGATCATCGTGCTCGCCGCGATCCGGGTGCGACTCGATCGGTCGCGCGACGAGTTCGCGGTCGCTCATCTCCTCGGTGCCGGTCCCGGCTTCCTCGTGGTCCCGACCGCGTTCGCCGGGGCGCTGCAAGGCGCCGCCGCCGCGATCCTCGCCGCGGGCGGCGTGCTCGCGGCGCTGCGCATGTACGGCGACGGTGTCGTCGCGTCGCTCGCGTCGTCGCTCGGCCCGGTCGAGCTGGTTGTCCCCGCGGGGGTCGAGCTCGCACTGTTCGTCGCCGCTGGAGCTGCGCTCGGTTTCGTCGGTGGCGCTCTCGCAGGAGCTTCCCGTGTGGCGCGCTAGCCTCGTCCTGGTCGCACTCACCACGCTCGCGTCCGCCGAGCCCGCGTCCAGGGACGTGGCCACCCAGCTCGCGGACGAGCTCGCGGTGATCACGAAGACGCTCGAGACCGTGACCGCAAAGCTCGCCGACGCCGACGCCGTGCGGATCAAGCGGCTGCGTGCCGCGTATCGCGTGCTGCGCTCGCCACTTCGCTCGACCGCGTCCGTCGACGACCGGATGGCTGCGGCGCGCCGGCGTGCGGGTGCGCGGCTGCTCGTCGATCGCGATGCCAATGAGCGGGGACTGCTTGCCGATGAAGCGTCGCAGCTGCGCGCCGCGCGCGAGCGCACCGTGGTCGCCACCAGCAAGCTGCCGACGATCACGCTGCCGACCGAGATCGCTGCGCCCGCGCGCGGGACGATCTCTCGCCGGTTCGGCACGCTCGAGCACGAACGCTCGAAGGCGATGCTGACCCGCCGTGGCATCGACATCGAGGTCGCTGCCAAGGCGCCGGTGTCCGCCCCCGCTGACGGAACGGTGCGCTACGCGGGTCCGATCCGCGGGCTCGATGAAGGTGTGATCATCGAGCATGGCGACTACGTCACCGTGATCGCGAAGCTCGGTGATGTGGCGATCCCCGTCGGGACACGTGTCGCCCGCGGCGATCGCATCGGTCACGCCGCCCGGCATCGCGTCTATCTCGAGGTCCGCGTCCGCGTCGGTGCGGGCGGCATTCCGATCGATCCCGAGCCGCTGCTCGCGGCGCGCACCGACGACTCGCGTTAAGCTTTGCGCGTGTCACGCGCCACGCATGCTGCTGCCTTCCTCGCCGGAGCGGTGATCGCGACGGCGATCGCCGCCCACGCCGTTCCGCGGGACGTCACCCGGTTCAAGGCGCTCGATGCGTTCGCCCAGGCGCTGGCCACCGTGCAGACGAGCTACGTCGATGCAGTGGACGAGAAGCAGCTGCTCTACGACGCGGCGCGCGGCATGGTGCACAACCTCGATCCGCACTCGACGTTCTTGCCCCCGAACCGCTACCAGCAGATGCGCCAGGACACCGAGGGCGAGTTCGGCTCGATCGGGCTCACGCTGTATCCCGGTGAGCTCGACGACGCGCGCCCGCGCGTGCCGCCCTATCCGGGGATCGACGAGATCCTCGAGGGCTCGCCCGCCGAGGTCGCGGGTCTGCAGGTCGACGACAAGATCACGGCGATCGACGGAGCGCCGACCGCCGAGCAGGGCCGCGAGCTCCGCGATGCCGGCGCATGGGAGACCAAGCTGCGCGGATCTTCGGGGACGCGCGTCACGGTCACGGTCCAGCGAACGGGCTGGAAGGATCCGCGCCCGTTCGTGCTGGTGCGAGCGCAGGTCAAGCTACCGACGGTGCGCCACAAGGTGCTCGACAAAGGCATCGGCTACCTGGCGATCGCCCGGTTCTCCGAGGCGACCTCCGCGGATGCGGCCGCCGCGCTGTCCTCGCTGCGACAGAAGGGAGCGCTCGAGGTTCTCGTGCTCGATCTCCGCAATGATCCGGGCGGGCTCGTCGACCAGGCGATCCTGGTCGCGGATCAGTTTCTCGATTCGGGAACGATCGTCAGCATCCGCGGCAAGCTCAGCACCGAGACCCAGAGCGCACACAAGGGCGGGCTCGCGACCACCGTTCCCGTGATCGCGCTCGTCGATCAGGGAACGGCATCCGCTGCCGAGATCCTCGCGGCCGCACTGCGCGATCACGGGCGCGCGAAGCTGGTCGGCCAGCCGACCTACGGCAAGGGAACCGTGCAGACGTTCTACGATCTCGAGGACGGCGCAGGGCTCAAGCTGACGACCGCGCGGTACTACACGCCAAAGGGCAACTCTCTGGAATCGAAAGGGATTATCCCAGACGTCCGGGTCGAGGCCTTCACTCCCGACGAGATCATCGTCGGCGGGGGCAATGGCAGTGGCGCGGGCCCGGGGAGTGATGCAACAATCATCGAGTCGGGGATCGACGATCCACAGCTCACCACCGCTGTAAAGCTTGCGAAGCAGGCTCTCCGCGGTGCGAGCAAGTAGTTCTGCCCACGGTTGTTTTGTTCGGGCCTCGACTGGTAGAACCAATAGAACGTCTGCGTTCACTCTGACGCTGAGCGGGGAACCCATCCGACGATGTTCAAGCTGGTGATCCAGGATGACGAGGGAAAGACCACGGTCGTTCCCTTGATCCGTGACGAGATCACGATCGGTCGGAAAGAGGGCAACACGATCCGCCTCACCGAGCGAAACGTCTCTCGGCGGCACGCGCGAATTCTCCGCAACAATGGCGAGGTCCAGATCGAGGACCTCGGCAGCTACAACGGCATTCGCGTCAACAATGCGCGGATCGCCGAGCGGGTTGCGCTGCGCGTCAGCGATCAGGTTCAGATCGGCGACTACAAGCTCTACCTCAAGGCCGAAGGGGTCGAGCAGGTCGACGACGCCCGCACGATGCCGATCGAGCGTGTCAGCGATTCGAGTATCCCGGCGACCGAGTCGATGGCCGCCGTCACCGCACCAGGCAATGGGACCCCGACGTTGCCGATGGGCGTGCCGCAGACCATCGGCAGCGGAGCCGTCACTGCGCCCACGGCGGTTTCGGGGCTCGCGAGCGCGTCGCTCGTCGGAAATCCGAACCGCACGCTCGTCGCGATCGCAGACACCGATCCCGCCGGCCGGCCGGTAGCCAATGCCGCCGCGGTCGCCGCGCTCACTGCCCCGGTCGGCTACGGCAAGCTCGTGGTGCTGTCGTCGAACTTCGCCGGCAAGGAGTTCGAGCTGTCGCGGCCGCAGATGATCATCGGCCGAACCGACGAGAACGACATCGTCGTCAACCACCGCTCGATCAGCCGTAACCACGCCAAGCTCGTTCGCGAGCCCGAGACGGGCCGCTACACGATCAGTGATTTACAATCGTCCAACGGGGTCCGGGTCAACGGTCAGGACTACGGCAAGGTCGAGCTCCGCCGCGGCGATGTCGTCGATCTCGGCCATGTTCGGCTGCGCTTCGTCGACGCCGGCGAGGACTTCGTGTTCGCGCGCGACGCCGTCATCACCGATGTCCCCGACGTCGGCGGCAAGAAGGGCCTGCTCGTCGCGGTCGTCCTCGGTGTCGTGCTCCTCGGCGGCATCGGCGTGTTCTTCGCGATGAAGGGCGGCGAGGGCGACGACAAGAAGACGCTGGGCAACGACGTTGTTCAGCCCGCCGGTAGTGGCACGGGTGGTGGGATCGAAGGCAGCGGCTCGAACGATGTCGTCGCGGTCGGCAGCGACGTCGCCGTCAAGGCGAACCCGGCCGTCGAGGTAGACGCCGGCAGTGCGACGACCAACAACGGCAGCAACACCGCCACGACGAACACGGCTGCGAGCGCCGCCGACGAGCTCAGGCTCGAGTGCTCGAAGGCATCCGCGGATCGTAAGTGGGCGGACGTGATCTCGTGCAGCGAGCGGTTCGCCGCGGTCGACCCGGCGAAGGCGAAGGAGCTCCGGACCACCGCCGTGGCCGAGGCCAAGGCCGAGACCGCGCAGCGAAATCTCGAGACCGCACTCAGCGCCAAGAACTACGTCAAGGCTCGGACCGAGCTCAACCGGATCCCCGATGACTCGGTCTATCGCAAAGCTGCCGAGTCCCGGTTCGACGGTGTTGTCACCAAGATCGAGAACGACTTCCTCGACAAGGCACGCGCCGCGACGACCGAGCGGGCGTGCAAGTCGATTCAGCGCGAAGCCACCACGAAGGGCGTTGGCGCAAAGGCCAACGAACATCGCTGCCCGACCGACGCGGTCGCCGCGGTCAAGAACCCGAACACCAACCCGAACCCGAACCCGAACCCGGGACCAGGCAGTGGCAACGCGATGACGGTCGCCAAGCCCGACTGCGACGCGGATGCGCTACGCGCGAAGGGCGATGATCACCTCGGCACCGGCATGGATGCCGCGGCCCTGGCGGCCTTCGAGAAGTCGATGGCCTGCCGTCCCGACCCGGGCCTGGTCCGCAAGGCGTACATGGCCGCGTGCCGCTCCAAGAACACCGCGAAGGCCAAGCAGTACTTCGGCCGGCTTCCCGCGTCGATGCAGGGCAGCCTGGCGCAGATCTGTATTCGCGTCGGAATCCAGGTCCCGTAGCTTCCGGCAGATCTCTAATGGTGCCGCTTGTTTGACCCCGCGGCGCCGGTTGGTGTACGAGGGGAGAGGCCGGGGGTCGATCCGGTCTCGGAGGCGACATGTTCGTCCATTTTGCCCGTGTATTTGTAGCCGCTGCACTCGCAGCCCTCGTAGCCGCCCCTCAGGCGGCCAGCGCTGAACCCGCGGGTAACATCGATCTCAGTGGCTTCCGGCCCGCGATCGACTCGCGTGGGTACCTCACGGTCAACGCCTCCCAGGTGCTTGGCCATACCGAGTTCTCGTTCGGCCTCGGGTCGCTCGACTGGGGCTACAAGCTCCTCGACTTCGAGAACGGGCCGAACAGCTATTCGATCGACAACATCATCACCGCGACGTTGATCGCCGCGGTCGGAATCAAGGCCGGTCCGATCGAGCTCGAGTTCGGCGCGTCCGTTCCGCTGCGGATCATGAACGGCATCCGCGAGCCGGGGTTCACGGGCGAAGAGGGCAACCCGAACGACGACAAGCAGTTCAAGGTCGACGGTCAGGGGCTCGGCAACGTCGGCCTCCACCTGAAGACCCGGTTCCTCAAGACCAGCCGCCCGCCGCACATCGGCGTCGGCGTGATCGCCAGCGTCTACTTGCCGACGGTCGATCCCGAGAACCGCTGGATGGGCACCCCGAAGCTCATGCCCCAGATCATGGGCATCCTCGACAAGGAGTTCGGTCGCACCGGCCGGCTCCGCATGGCGATCAACGCTGGCATCCGGATCCGCAGCACCGAGACGTTCACGGACAACGACGCCGGGATGACCCCGCCCCTCGCACCCGTGACCGGCGGCACGATCACCGCGAGCGGCGAGATCCCGTTCGGGTTCGGCATCGCCTACGCGATCACCAAGCAGAAGTTCGACATCGTCGCCGAGGTCATCGGCGCGGTTCCGCTCGGCGAGAACGACAACTACCAGCCGCTCGAGGCGATCGGTGGCGTGAAGCTCTACCTCGCGCGCAACTCGTTCCTCTCGCTCGGCGCGGGCCGCGGCCTGATGCCGGCGAAGGGTGCGAACCCCGATGTCCGCGCCTTCATCGGCATCGTGTTCGAGCCGAACATCGGCGACCGCGATGGTGACGGCCTCAAGGATGACGTCGACAAGTGTCCAGACGATCCGGAGGACTTCGACGGCTTCGAGGACGAGGATGGCTGCCCCGAGCCTGACAACGATCGCGACGGCATCCTCGACGAGGACGACAAGTGCCCGTTGATTCCCGAGGACAAGGACGGCTTCCAGGACGAAGACGGCTGCCCCGAGGGTGACAAGAACGACCGCGACGGCGACGGCATCCTCGACAACGTCGACAAGTGCCCCGACGATCCGGAGGACTTCGATCAGTTCGAGGACGAGGACGGCTGCCCCGATCCGGACAACGATCAGGACGGCATCCTCGACGTCGACGATCTCTGCCCGAACGATCCCGAGGACAAGGACGGGTTCGAGGATGAGGACGGCTGTCCCGATCTCGATAACGACAAGGATCGGATCCTCGACAAGGACGACAAGTGTCCGAACGAGCCCGAGACCTATAACGGCATGGACGACGAGGACGGCTGCCCCGATCGCGGCCGCGTCATCGTGACCGACACCGGCATCGAGATTCTCGACATGGTGTACTTCGAGTACAACAAGGCCGTCATCAAGTCGCAGTCGTTCCCGATCCTCGACGCCGTCGCGGCGACGATGCAGGGCAACCCCAGCATCCAGCTGATCGAAGTCCAGGGTCACACCGACGAGCGCGGCAATGACGCCTACAACCTCGACCTCTCCGACCGCCGCGCGGCATCGGTCAAGAAGTACCTGATCGACAAGGGCGTCGATGCGAATCGTCTCGAGTCGCAAGGCTACGGTGAGACCCAGCCGATCGATCGCCGTAGCAACGAGGCCGCGTGGGCGAAGAATCGTCGCGTCGCCTTCCTCATCATCAAGCGGGCCTCGGATTAATCCGGCTGCTAGGCTTCGAGCATGATCCGCTTGATCGTGTTCCTCGTTCTCGCAGCCGGATTTATCTGGTTCGGGTCGAGCGTGAACCTCGGCAAGCGCACGCTGTTCGGTCACGTGCGTGCGATCTGGGCGACCGACGAGGTCCAGGACCTCAAGCAGGGCGTCGAGCAGAAGGCGGCACCGGCCGTCGATCGCGTGAAGCGCGGCGTCAAGGCCGGTATCAACGCGGCGAAGGACGACGAGGGTTCGGGCTCCACGGCGGGATCCGACTCCGGCTCCGGCACGGCGGGCGGCGTTGGCTCCGGCTCTGCCGTCGTCATCCGGCCATGAAGTTCCCGCTGACCGAGCTGCTCCTCGAAGAAGCGCGGCGGTTCGAGCTCCGGTCCGCGTGCCGCGACTGCTTCTTCTGGAGCTCCGCGCGCACCGCGTGCTGGCACGAGTGGCCCGATGACGGTCAGCGGCGCTGGCCGCTCGATGCGCCCGATCCGGTCACCGGCGAACGGCCGACCGAGGTCGCGTTCTGCAAGGAGTTCGAGCTGAAGTAGCGCGATCGGCGGTGGAACACGGAATGAGTGTTCTGCGGGATCGTGGCGCTACTTGCTACCATTACGGGATCGTGAGAGTGATCGTGACTCCTTCTGACAGGTTGATTCCACCGGGCAGTGTGGGTGGGGCGCTGAGTGGTCTCTCAACCTCGTTGCTGGTGGATTCGGGGCTTGTCCCCGAACCCCGTCTCGATACGACCTCGGATTATCTAACGCTCGCTATCGAGAATGCGCCGGGCGGCGCATACGACATCAACGTCGACCTGGACATCGCGATCGAAGGTATTCGAATCCCGATGCCGATGAAGATCCACATCTTGTCGTCTACTACGATATACGCGAATCCGGTCGCGGGGACTCGAACACCGTTTTATCGTTAGGGCGTAAACGTGGCTGTCAGCTTGGTGACCGCGAGATCGTTCGCCGTGATTGCTGTAATGGCCGCATCCCGAGTCGTGCCAATGGTCGAGCCGGGAAGCGTGGCCGTTGGAAGCGCATACAGTGCGAGCTCATACGTGTGCATGGCGTTGGGGCATGGCCCGAGATATCCACGAGTGGTGTTGTTATAGCCAAGTGTCTGGTGCGCTCCAGGGACGTCCGGGGGTGCGTAGACCTTGTCGACATCCGCGGGAAGACCGCTGAGTGTCGCTGGAATGTCGTAGACCACCGAGTGCACGAATGGTTGCGCCGGATTGAAGACGTCCGTGAACACCACGGCAAAGCTCATGGCAGTTGCGGGAGCATTGGTCCACGCGAGCTGTGGCGACAGGTTCATCCCGCCGCGAGCAGTACAGACGTGCGTTAGAGGGATGACGCCACCCTCCGTGATCGTCGGGCTCGTGAGGGTGAAGGCTGCTGCGCGTGCGTCGATCGGCGCATCGCTCGTCGCATCCACGATCGCGCCATCGGTGCTGGCGTCCGTCGTTCCAGGCGAACCGCCATCGTCACCGCAGGCAGCGAGCGCGACAACACCGACGAACAGGGCAGAGCGCATGTGCGCGACTGTACGCCTGCCGTTGTGTGCCGGGTGACGTGATCGACCGACGTGGCGTGTAGCTTGCGCTGAATACCGGCATGGCCGAAGAATTTCGCCCGTCTATCGATCCCGATGAGCTCGAACAGGTAACGGACGCGACGTCGCTGTCGCGCAGTGTCGTACGCCGACCACAGCGGTGGCATCGCTGGCTGACGATCCCGTCGGGATGGGTGCTGGTCGTGTGCCTGTTCCTGCCAGCGGTGAAGCTGTGCGACTCGGCCGAGCCGTTCCCGATGGTCATGGTCCCGTTCGTGTGGCCTGTCTACCTGGTCGGCATGCTCATCGCGCTCGCTGCCGGGACGCATCGCGATGCAGTGCGCATCTACGGGGCGGCGCTCTTCCTGTTGTTGCGGGTCACTGCATTCGGTGTCGGTGGCTGCGTGCTGTTCGAGATCATCGACGGGCAGATCGGTGGCGAGGCGGTGCTGATCATCGGGATCGCGTGGCTGGTGTTCGCTGCAACGTGGCGCACGCCGACGGACCGCGCCGTCGCAGCGAACAGTGCGCTGGCTGCCGCGGGCTCGTTCGCATTCACGCTCGCGGTCGCACTCGAGCGGCTGGCGGTGTGGGGAGCCCATGTCGCGGTGGTCGCGGCGGGCGTGCTGCTCGCCGGCACACTCGCGTGGTGCCTCGAGACGCTGGTGCGTCCACGTCCGACCTGAGCCGCGAGCAATCCCGCTTGCATCGCATGGTGTCGAGTGCACACTAACTAGATGCAGCAGGTCCTGGTTCCCGGCCGTGGCCGCCCGTATCTCGACGGTGACAGCCTCGATCACTCCGCTCCTCTGGTGTGGACGATCCCGGACGTGATGAGCACGGACGAGTGCGCCGCAACGATCGCTCGGATCGAGGAGCTCGGCCCCGCCGCGGCGCCGGTCTCGACCTCGCGCGGCATGGTGATGATGCCCGAGGTCCGCAACAACGAGCGCGTGATGTTCGATGACGTCGACCTCGCTGCCCGGTTGTTCGCGCGGATCCGGGACGCGCTCCCGCCGGCGCTGTGCGGGATGCAAGCGGTCGGCGCGAACGAGCGGTTCCGCTGCTATCGCTACTCGCCGGGCCAGCAGTTCGCGGCGCACTACGATGGCGCGCACATCCGGTCCGCGCAGGAGCGCAGCTTGCTGACGCTCATCGTCTATCTGAACGAAGACTTCGTGGGCGGCCGCACGGCGTTCCTCGATTTCGGGCTCGAGGCAATCCCGAGGACCGGGACCGCCCTGGTGTTCCAGCACCTGCTCCTCCACGAGGGCTGCAAGGTGCATTCGGGCATCAAGTACGCGATGCGCTCCGACGTGATGTACCGGCTGTAGCGTGTTCCCCGGCGATCGCCGATAACACCGGGATGCAGCTCCAGCTCGCTCCGGAGGTCGAGGCCGCCCGTGACAAGGGAACCCCGATCGTCGCGCTCGAATCGACCCTCGTCGCTCACGGCCTGCCGTGGCCCGACAATCATGCCGTCGCGCGCGAGCTCGAGGACACGGTGCGCGCCGGGGGCGCCGTACCAGCAACGATCGCCATCGTCGACGGCAAGGCTTGCATCGGGCTGTCCGCGGAGCAGCTCGAGAAGCTCGCGCGCGATGGATCGAAGCTCGCGAAGGCCGGCGC
>JACCQV010000461.1 GCA_013813945.1 Deltaproteobacteria bacterium
GCGCTAGGGACGCTCCCGACTTACACGATGTATTTCGCCCAGGTCTGCGGAAACACTGGTGTGGCCGGGGACGCTCCCGACTTACGCCACTTGTCGGCGGAGCTTAAGCCGGCACCGCACGAGCACCTCATCGAGCACACTCGAGCTGCGTCCGCTCAGCTGCGCGCGCCCGTGCTTTGAAACCGCGGACGCGCTGATGCCCAACGCATCGGCTATTTCACTCGGCGTCAGACCAAGAGCGTTTCCCGCGTGCGCAGCGATGCGCCGCGCTTCGAGCAACGTGGGATTACGCCGACGCGATCCGAGTACCGCTCGTGGAACCTGGGTGACTTCCTCGACGATCTCCACGACCAAGCGGGGGTCCGGTCGGATATGCGCGAACGGTCGCGCGAGCAATGGAATTGCAGTCTCGTCTCCATCGATAGTCGGAGTGCCGAGCACGATCGCACCGCGCGCTCGGACTGCCCGGCGTTGTTTCTCGAGCTCGATGTCGTGCGATTCACCGGGCGTGATATCGACCCAAGTATCGAATGCTTGTCGGTCAGTGAACCCGGCACGACGTAGCCCTTCCTCGACGTGAAGCCACACGGGTGCGGTAGCGAGGCCGGAGTACGCACGATGTGACGACCAATCGCTCTGCGCCGCGCGCCTCACGAGCCCCGCGCGCACTGGATTGTTGTGGATGTATGCGATGAGTTGGCCTTCTTTGTGCGGGACAGCTCCGTAATCTTTGCCGCGGCCCGCGAATAACGGTCCGAGTCGGTCGTGGCGCTTGTTCATGTACGAAGCAAATGGTGAGTTGACGGCCTTGGTCCACGACGACATGGGCGCCTCGCCAGCCACCATCGCGAGGTGAATGTGATTGCTCATCAGCGCGTACGCCAAGCATCGCCAATCGGTCTGCGCGAGTGCGCAGCCAAGCATGCGTAGGTACGTTTGGCGCTCCTCGTTCGCGGAGAAGAACCAGTCGCGGTCCACGAACCGCGAAATCACGTGATAGGTCGTGTTGGCGAAGTTGTAACGAGCGCTGCGAGGCATGTGGCTCTATCGAGCGCGGCGCCGAGCGTTGCGTGCACAAATGTCGTAAGTCGGGAGCGTCCCCGACGGCGCCAACCATTTCGCGCCATTAGGCGGAATAGATCACGTAAGTTGGGAGCGTCCCTAGCTCAGGAGCGTCGTACCGACCGAGCCGGGCTCGCGGACGGCGCGCACGAGGTCACCGGGCCCGAGCTTGCCGAGGATGTGGATCGCGCCGACGCCCTGGTTGATGACGGCCATCGCTTCTTCGAGCTTCGGGATCATGCCGCCCGTGACGGTCCCATCCGCGATCGCTGCGCGTGCTTCGGCTTGCGTCAGCTTCGGCAGGCGTGACGTGGGATCGTTGATGTCGCGGAGGACGCCCGGCGCGGAGGTCACGAGGAACAGGCGCTCCGCCTTGAGCGCGGCCGCGAGCTGGTTGCCGACCATGTCGGCGTTGATGTTGAAGACGCCGCCCTCGGCATCGGCACCGAGGCACGCGATCACCGGGACGTGACCGGCGCCCCACAGGGTCTCGAGCAGGGCGAGGTTGAATCCGCTGACGTCGCCGACGAAGCCCATGTCGACCGGAGTGTCGCCTGCGCCGGCGTAGACCTTGGGCGGCCGTCGCGTCGCGCGCACGACCTGGGCCGAGGCGCCGTGCAGGCCCACGGCAGAGATGCCCGCCGCGGTGAGCGCTGCGCACAGATCGACGTTGAGCTTGCCGGCGAGCACCATCTTCATGACGTCGAGCGTGGCGGCATCCGTGACGCGTCGGCCGGCGATCTGTTTGGTCTCGATCCCGAGCTGCTTCTGCAGTGCGGTCGCCTGCGGTCCGCCACCGTGCACGATCGCCACGCGGGCGCCGCCATCGATCAGCACGCGGAGGTCCGCGGCGAGGAGCGCAGCCTCGCCCGATCCGATCACCTCGCCGCCGATCTTGACGACGATGGTCATGGCCAGTTCCCGACGTCCTCGAGGCTCGCCTTCTCGTCGCAGCCGAGCACCAGATTCATGTTCTGGATCGCCTGACCGGCGCCGCCCTTGATCAGATTGTCGAGCGCGGAGAAGCACGTGACGGTTCGCCGCCCGTGCGCGATGGGACCGACCGCGAAGCCAACCTCGAGATAGTTCGAGCCGGCGACCGCGACGACTTCGGGCAAGCGGCCCTTCGGTCGCCGGGTGAACGGCTCGCGCGCATAACACTCGTCGAACAGCGAGGCGAGGCGCTTGCCGTCGATCTCCGTCGGCAGTTCGAGGAAGCAGGTCGCGAAGATGCCGCGGCTCAGGGGCGCCGAGACCGGCACGAACCTCAGCTCGACGTTCTTGCCTCCGGCATCGGCGAGCGTCTGCTCGATCTCGGGGACGTGCTGGTGCTCGAGCGGCTTGTACGTCTTGAGATTGCCGGAGCGGCTCGGGTGATGCGTACCGGCCTGCGGCGCGATGCCGGACCCCGACGAGCCGGTGATCCCCATCACGTGGACGACGGCGCTGTCGAGCAAGCCAGCACGGGCGAGGGGCAGGAGCGCGAGCTCGATCGTCGTCGCAAAGCAGCCGGGCGACGCGACGTACTTGGCCTTCTTGATCTCGGCGCGGTTGAGCTCGGGAAGCCCGTAGACGAAGGTGCCGAGCAGCTCCGGGTGCGGATGCTTCGCACCGTAGAACGTCTCGTAGGTCGCGGCATCGCGCAGCCGGAAGTCGCCGGACATGTCGACGATCTTGACGCCTGCCGCGATCAGTTCCGGCACCTTGGCCGCGGTGACCTTGTGCGGCAGGGCGAGCAGGGCCACGTCGCAACCCTTCGCGGCCGCGGCAGGAGAGAGGTCTTCGAACACGAGGTCGGTCGCGCCATCGAGGTTCGGGTGCACCGCGCCGAGCGGCTCGCCGACGTGGTCGATCGAGGCCACGCGTACGAGCTCGACGTCTGGGTGCATGAGAAGGCGCCGCGCAAGCTCCGCACCGCCGTAGCCGCTGCCTCCGATGATTGCTGCCTTGAATCGCTTTGCCATCGTGGACCCTGGTATGCCATGCCCCAGCCGATGGGAAAACAGCTCGCGTCACTCGACCGTGCTCTCGCTGCCGTCCGCGCACGCGCCGACGAGATGGTCTCCTTGACCCGCAGCTGGGTCGAAGTCAACAGCTTCACCGCGAACGTCGACGGCGTGAACCAGGTCGGGGCGATGCTCCGCCGGGCGTTCGCGCTACCGTCACTCGCGCTGACCACGATCCCCGCCGACGGCTTTGGCGATCACCTCGTGTGGCGGACCCCCGCGGCAACCTCGGGACCGATCTTGCTGGTCGGTCACCACGACACCGTGTTCCCACCCGGTCACTTCGAGGGCTGGCGCGATGACGGCGTCCGCGCCATTGGCCCGGGCGCGCTCGACATGAAGGGCGGCCTCGCCGTGATCCGGACCGCGCTCGCCGCGCTCGACGAGGTCGGGGCACTCGCCACCCTGCCGATCATCGCGATCTCGGTGTCCGACGAGGAGGTCGGCTCGCCGACGTCTGCCGCCCACCTCCGCGACCTCGCGCGTGGCGCCTCGTGCGCCCTCGTGTTCGAGTCCGGTCGGGCGAACGACATGATCATCACCCGGCGCAAGGGTGTCGGTGCGATGACGGTCACCGCGCATGGCAAGGCCGCGCACGCCGGCAACAATCACAAGGACGGCGCGAACGCGATCTGGGCGCTCGCGAAGTTCGTCGACGCTGCACAGCAACTCACCGACTACGCCCGCGGCGTGACCGTCAACGTCGGCCAGCTCACCGGCGGCACGTCGAAGAACACGGTGCCTGAGAAGGCCGAGTGCATGCTCGACATGCGCTACGAGACGGTCGCCGACGCCGAGACGCTGGTCGCTGCACTGCGCAGTGCGGCCGACCGTGCTGCGGCGTCCACGCCAGGCGTCCGCATCGAGGTCTCCGGCGGCGCGAACCGGCTGCCGCTCGAGCGGACGCCCGCATCGGCTGCGCTGCGCGACGAGTACGCCGCGTGTGCCCGCGCGAGCGGCCTTGGCGACGGGGAAGCGCCGCTCCTCGGCGGGGGCTCCGACGCGAACACCGTCGCACCGCTCGGCGTTCCGGCGATCGATGGCCTCGGCCCGCGCGGTGCCGGCTTCCACACCAGCACCGAGTACGTCGAGCTCGCGACGTTCGTGCCCAAGGCCGAGGCACTCGTGCGCTTCCTGCTCGGCCGCGCGTCCTAGCTGCGCGGCCACTTCGCGCGCAGCATCTCGACGTAGCAATCGATCACCTGATCTGCGACCGCGAGTCGTTCGTGATCGGTGTCGACGAGCTGGAACACGTGCTCGATCACCAGATTCGCAAGGCCGTGGACCATCGCCCACGACACCCGAAACGCATCGGCGAGCAGCGGATCGTCGATCGGGACGATGCCCCCCAGCCCCTGGAAGTAGTGCTCGCGCGGTAGGGCAGGGCGCGGACCACTTCGGTGCTCGGCCGGGATCCGCGACGACATGAGGCGGAACAGGTTGGGATGCGCGTACGCCCAGCCAACGTACGCGCGGCCACCCGCCCGCATCGCGAGGAATGGATCGGACTGGTCGTGCATCCCCGCCGCCATCGCCTGCTCGAGCTCGCTATCCGCTCGCCGCGCGACTTCGGCGAGCAGCGCCCCCTTGTCGGCGAAGTGCCGGTACATCGCAGGTTGGCTGACACCGAGCCGTGCTGCGATCGGGCGCAGAGACAGAGCTCCATGGCCGACCGACTCGACTGCCTGCCGGGCGCCCTGGATCAACGCTTCCTGGAGGTCACCATGGTGGAACGCGCCGGCCCGCTTGGCCTTCGGCCGGATCCGCTTGCGTTCTGCCCCGATGACCATGTTATAAGTGATAACATGGTCGCGACGGGTAGCAAGCTTCCGGACACAGTCCCGCTGGTGCTCGAGTTCAAGATGACCGGCGAGCGGTTCGAGTTCCAGACCTCCGCGAAGACCGGAGATGGTGTGTTCCGGTTCCGCTGGAGTCTGGCGGGCGGCAAGAAGGGCCCGCCAGAGCACATCCACGAGACGGAGAGCGAAACGTTCGCCGTGGTCTCGGGCACGCTGCGGATCTGGCTGGATGGCGTCCCGCAGGACGTTGGTCCTGGCGAGGCCGTCACGGTTCGCGCGGGCGTCCGACACAGGTTTCACAATCGCGGCACGGAGACGGTCGTGGTCGATGTCAGCCTGGACGGGCCCCTGCAGGAGGACGTCCTCGTGCCTCTCGCGCATCACATCGTCGGCCGCAAGATGAAGCTGTCCGACGTCTTCGTGATGATCGTGCACGCCGCAGAGATCCAGGCGAGCACGCCACCGTCGCGCCCAGCTCGCGCAGCGATGAACGCGATGGCGGGACTGTTCCGTCTGTTCGGTGCGCGCTCGCTGCCTCGATCCGGCGCCTGGTAGAGCTACGGCGCGATCAGGTGCTTCTCGAGGAACGCGATCGTGTGGCCCGTGGCAAGGACCTGGTTCGAGCGCTTCGCGACGCCGTGCCCCTCATCCGCGAACAGGATCAGGCCGCCCGGGATCTTGCGGCGCTCGAGCTCGCGATAGATCTGGATCGCCTCTCCGACCGGGACGCGCGGATCGTTGACCCCCTGGATCGACATCAGCGGCGCCTTGATCTTCGCGACGTACGTGATCGGTGACAGCTGAACGAGCGCCTCCTTGTCCTTGACCGGATCGCCGTACTCACTGATCCGCAAGATCCGGCGATACGGGGCGGTGTTCATGAGGAACGAGTACAGGTTCGAGATCCCCACGGTCTGCACACCCGCGTCGTATGCGCCAGCGAAGTACGTCATCGCCATGAGCGTCGAGTAGCCGCCGTAGCTACCGCCGATGACGCCGATCTTCGGAGGCTTGCCGTCGCGGCCCCAGTTCGCGCGGATGAACTTCGCCGCATCCTCGATGTCAGTCACGACGCCGAGGCGTTTGGGACCGTCATCCGCGTGGAGCCACGCCTTGCCGTAGCCCTTCGAGCCGCGCACGTTCGGCAGGACATGGATGAAGCCGGCGTCGACGTACATCTGCGCCTTCGTTGAAAAGCCAGCGGTCGACTGGCTCTCCGGGCCGCCATGGAAATCGACGACCACGGGGCACGGTCCGGCACCGCGACACGACGCTGGCCGCCTCACGAACATCGGAATCTTCGTCCCGTCGCGAGCGGGATAGAACTCGAGCGTCGCCTTCGCGAACGCCTTGGTATCGATCTCGGGCGTCATCGGCACCCGCCAGGTGACCACCTTCCGCGTCTTCCAGTCGTACGTGACGGTGGTCTGCGGCAGCGTGGAGCCGTCGATCGAGAGCTGCGCGAACCGGCCGTTGTTCGAAACGCTGCCGAGCACGACGTTCTCGGCAGCGGGCAGCTTCGGTAGCACGAGCGGCTTGAGCGTCCTCGCATCGAGCGCGAACAGCTTGTCGTAGCCGTCGGCATTCACCTGATAGTAGAGGCGCGTACGGGTCCGGTCGATCGTGAACGTCGAGACGTCGTACTTCTGCTCGGCGGTGATCGGCGTGAGCTTGCCGCCCTCGAGGCTATACAGACGATGGAAGTCGCCGAGCTTGTTCGTCCGCACGAGGACCTGCCCAGGCTTGGCACCAAACGCGACTTCGTACTCCTCGGCCTCGCCTTGCCCGAGTAGCGGAGTCAGCTTCTTGCTGGCGACCTCGTACTGGTAGACCTCGGCGTGGGTGGCACCGAGCTGCTTGAGCATCAGCCAGCTATCGCCGCGGCGGTCCGCGATCGACCAGAGCCCCGGCGTATCGAACACGAGCTCTCGCTTGTTCGCGGCGACATCGAAGCGGTAGATCGCGTACGACGCCGAATCGATGTCGTTGGCGGAGAAGTAGAGCGACTTCGAGTCATCCGCGATGAACTGCAGGGCCGTCTGCACCTTCGGTGTGTGCTGCACGACGCGGAGCGCGCCGCCGCTCGGATCCATCAGGTACAGTCCCGGGTTCTCCTGCCCATCGATATCGCGGCTCACCACCACGTACGAGTCGTTCGGTGCGACCGTCACGACGCTGGTGCGGAGCTCGCCGCCGGTGAGCTGGACCGCGAACTTCATCGCGCCGTCCTGGCGCCAGACATGAGGCGAGCCGGTGACCGAGGATGTGTAGAACATCCGCTCGCCGCTGGACGTGATCGCTCCGCTACCGCTGCCGCGGACATCCAGCATTGCCTGGATCCGTCGCGATATCGCCGCGTCGAGCGGTGGGGCGACGAACCGGGCGACGTCCTCCGGCGACACGCTCTCCCCTCCGAGGCCGCTGTAGCTGGTCGGCTTCGGGTCGACCTTCTTCTTGACTGGCGGTCGCGGCGAGTCGTACGGCGAGGGGCCGGCA
>JACCQV010000529.1 GCA_013813945.1 Deltaproteobacteria bacterium
AACGTGAAGCTCGAGACGGTCAGCGCGATCGTGTGTGCCGCCACAGGCACCGTGCCGAGGTTCGCAGCGAGCATCGTCGCCACTCCGAAGATGCCGACCTCGGCGAACAGCTGGCCGCCGACCGGGAGACCATAGCGCAGCACCTCGACCAGGTCGGCGCGGGTCGAGACCGGGCGCGGCGCGTCATGGTCGACAGCGCGAGCAGCTGCGAAGTACACGACAATGATCACGATCTGTACGGAGACGGTCGCAGCCGCGGCTCCGATCACGCCGAGCGGCGGGATCCCGATCGCATCGACGCCGAAGATCAGCACCACATCGAGCGCAGCGTTCGCGAGGTTGCCGAGAACCACAGCGATGATCAGCGGACGGGTGACGCTGCGCGCAGCGAGATACGAGCGCAGGGCGACCGAGACCAGGAAGGGAACGACGCCGACCGCTCGCAGGTACACGTAGACGCGTGCCTCTTCGGCGACGTCGGCAGGAACGTCGGCGACGTCAAGCAGCAGAGGCATTGCGATCACGACGAGGGTCGCGGCGATCCCGATCAGCACGGCGAGCCGCAGACCTGCGTGCAGAAACCGGCGCGCGTCCTCGATGCGGCCGCCGCCGATCGCCTGCGGGATCACGGTGTCGAGACCCATCACGATCCCGAGGCCGATCGCCGTGACGGCGAACAGGAGGTTGTTCCCGATTCCAGCCGCAGCCAGCGCCGTATCGGAGTAGCGACCGAGCCACGCCGCGTCCACCAGGCCCATCAGCTGGAAGCCGAGCTGCTGCGCTGCAAGCGGAACCGCGAGCGCGATCTGCGCGCGCAGCTCCGACCGCTGGTCCAAGGTCACTGGAACGGGCGAGGAGTCATCGGCGCGTTCGCGAACGTCAGGTTCTTTGCGACGAGCTGCGCGAGCGAGAGCCGGCGCGCGCTGTCAGGACCAACGATGCGCACGTAGCACGGTGCATCGTCATCGATGAACAGCAGACCCTGGCCGTGGTGATCGAGAGCCTTCGCACCGACCTGGACCACCGCCGACTCCTCGGGCGCGCGTCGCACGATCTCCGGACCGGCATCGATCGTCTTGTCCTTGGTGCCTGCGTCGATCTTGACGCCCGGGACCGGACCGGCATCGGAAGCGATGTTGTAGTGCGCGACCAGCTCGCCGCTCGTCTTCGTGTACTGGGCAAACAGCGCGTCGGCCGTCTTCTTCATGTTGTCGCGGCAATCGAAGTCGAACGTCCAGACCTCGGGCTGCGCCGCCGAGACCTCGTACACGCACGGATGCGGAGTGCCGCGCGCCACGGACGCGGGGTTCTCGATCTGGCGGACCGGTGCGCCGAGCACGCCGGTGAGTGCATCGGCGGTCGCGACGCTGTCGCACTTGAAGTACTCCGGGTACACCCCCGCGAGCTTCCGCTCGGGCTCCGCAGTCTTCTTCTGCGGTTCACCGGAGTCCTCGCTCTTGCAGGCAAACGTGCAGGCAATCAGCGCGATCAAGAACAGGGTACGGCGCATCGACGGAGCAGACGGTATCAGCAGCGTCGCGTTCGCTCAATCAGAGACGGCCACACGTGTCGTCGCGTCATAAACGAGTCGGAGCTCGGCCACCTCGGCAATGGCCTCCGCGAGGGCGAGAAGCGGGGCCGGCCGGCGGGCCTCGTCGAGGTGGATCGGGCGTCCGATCCGGCGCTCCACGTACGCGAGGTAGATGCCACCGCGTCGCGCCGACACGACGACCGAGCGCAGGTGGAACAGCGGGATTGCCGCACGTCGACGGATTCCGAAGATCCGCTGCTCGCTCCTGAGCAGACCGTCGTCGCGATCGAACACGAGCCTGCGCTGGAGCGTCCCGAGGAGGACGCCGACGCCCAGGACGATGAATCCGAGCAGCATCCACCACACCGAACCGAGGGAGATCAGCCATCCACCACCCGCCGCCATGCCCCAGCCGGTCCATGCGGTACCGCGCGTGAGCCCGAGCTCGACCCGGGTCGAGGTCCGCTCCTTGACCTGCACGGAACCGAGCCAGTCCAGCACGATCCAAAGGTACGGCGTTCGCGTCGATGTGGCTAGTGCGCGCTACGGCACGGATCCGTGCGGCTCAGTCGCCATCATTGACCGCGCCACCGCCGTCGCCACCGCCGCCGTCCCCACCACCGTCGGTAGGAGGCGCGCCGCCAGTTCCGCCACCCTCACTGCGCCACTCGCGCTGACGACCGCCGCGCCCGCGCCGCCGCCGCCGCCGCCGCTTTCGCAACGGCTGACCATCGGGACCTAGCATCACCGGCCCGCTGTCGGGGGAACCATTGCCGCCACCGCCGCCGCCGCCATTCCCATTGCCGCCATTGCCGCCGCCGGATCCGATGTTCCCACCGCCACGCACCTCGAACACCGAGACCGGAGCACCGTCACCGCCATTCGGCGGCGCACCGGCACCTTGCATCGGCACGCCATTCTGCTCACCGGGTCCGCGCCTGCGCCGACGCCGCCGCCGACGCTTCTCGCCGGGTACGCCGTTTGCTGCGGGTTGTCCCGAGAAGCCTGGACCGCCGGGCCCCTGTGGACGAGGTCCGTCGGGACGCGGGCCACGCTGATCGGAGC
>JACCQV010000535.1 GCA_013813945.1 Deltaproteobacteria bacterium
CCGCGCCGGCGCCGGCCCCGGCCCCGGCTCGGGCCGAGCCGCTGCCGTCGATCATCGTCGACGAAGTGGCTGCTGCACCCGAGAGGATCGAGCCTGGCGACGACATGACCACCCCCGTCGCGGTGGAGTCGCGGGCTCCGGGCTCCAGCCTGGTGCTCCCTGCGAATCCGCTGATGAACCTGACCGATCAGTCGCTCGGCGGGTTCGTCGACTGCGCGCTGTACGAGGAGACCGGTAACTTCTTCCGCGCGCCGGGCTACGAGGACTCGCTCGTCGATATCGATCCCGTGGCCCCTCCACCCGAGACCCTTGCGCCCGTGAACGCGATCCGGCAGGGACCTTCCACGGGTGCGCCTCCGATGTTGTCGCCCAAGGCGTTCGCACCGCGTGAGCTGCCACCCGAGCAGCAGTTCACGCCCGAGGCGACGCCGCTGCCGATGCTCGCGCCGAAGCGCGACGCGACACCGCCGCGGTACTCGCAGCCGCTCGTCACCGACGACGGTGTCCCGGTCGACGCGCCATCGGCGTCGCTATCGTCGGCGCCAGCGCCAGCGCCAGCGTCGTCACCTGTGCCGTCACCGCGACCGTCGGCTTCGGTTTCCACTCCGATCCACAGCACCGCTTCGCACCCGGAGATGCCGGCATCAGGTCGCCGCACGTGGATCCTGATCGGTGGTGCGGCGGCGATCGCTGCTTCGCTGGTGCTCGTGATGGTTCTCAGCCGTGGCGGTGAGGACGAAGCGAAGGCTCCCCCGGTGAAGGTCGCATCGGCAGATCCGCCGGCGCCCGCACAGCCCGAGCTCACCCCGCCGCCGGTCCCCGCGGTAGCGACCTCCGATGTAACGAATCCGGCGCCCGTCGAGCCGCCGCCCGATCGCCCGGTCACCGACACAACGCCGGACGAGACCGAGCCGAGCGGAGGGCCGCCCGTCGTTGGCTCCGGTCCTTGTCGGGTCACGGTCACGAGCACGCCCGCTGGCTCGATCGTTCGGATCGACGATCAGGTCATCGGGCCTTCGCCGATCACGTTCGACGGCCCATGCAAGCGCCGGAAGGTCGACGTCAAGCATCCGCGCTACGCGCTCGGCACGAAGTTCGTCAACCTCGTGCCCGACAAGCCGACCACGGTCGAGGTCCCGCTCGCGCGGCCGACGCACGCGATCACGATCATGACGATGCCGCCCGGCGCGACGATCTCGATCGCGGGAAACCGCGCGGGCACGACCCCGACCTCGGTCAAGATCATGGGCTTCACCGGCGTCACGCTGACCGTCGAGAAGAAGGGCTACAAGACCGTCGTCCAGAAGGTTTACAGCAAGGTCGATCAGGATCGGATCACGCTGAAGCTCGTGCGCGGCAACTAGCGTCCGAGTCGTGCGCTCAGTCCGCGCCGACGATGACGGGCTCGGGAACGAGGTCGACGCCGAACCGTGCACGGACTCCGTCCTGGATCTCGCGAGCGAGGGCGAGCAGCTCGGTCGTCGTCGCTCCGCCCCGGTTGATCAAGGCGAGTGCGTGCTTGCTCGAGATCCCGACGCGCCCTCGCGTGGTTCCCTTCACGAAGCCCGCGCGCTCGATCAGCCAGCCCGCGCTCAGCTTGGTGTGACCGGCGGGCGCCGGAAACGTCGGCATGGTGACACCCGCGGGGACTCTCGCCTCGATCGCGGCGAGCATCGGCGCGTCGACGATCGGATTCATGAAGAACGAGCCAGCGCTCCGGGAGTCCGGATCGTCTGCGTCGACGACCATTCCTTTGCCGCGACGCAGCTCGATCACGGTGCGGCGGACCTCCGCGAGTGGGGCGCCCTCGCCGGGTGCAACGCCGAGCGCGCGAGCCAGCTCGGGATAGCGGATCGGTGCGCTGAGCGTGCTGCGGCGTAGGCGAAATCGGACCTCGACCACGATCCACTGCGCACTGCCCTTGAACACGCTGGTGCGATACGCGAACCCGCAGTCGGCGGGCTCGAAGCGCTCGATCTCACCGGTCTGTCGATCGAGCACCCGCACGAGCTCGATCGTGTCGGCGACCTCCTGGCCATAGGCGCCGACGTTCTGCATCGGCGTCGCACCCACGCGCCCCGGAATCCCGGACATCGACTCGACTCCTGCGAGACCCGCGTCGACAAGCTGCGCGACGAGCGCATCCCACTCGACGCCGGCGAAGGCCGAGACGATCGCGGTGTCGCCATCGGCAGTGATCGTGACCCCGGGAATCGCCATCTCGATCACGGTGCCGGCAAACCCGCCGTCGCGAACCACGAGGTTCGATCCGCCGCCAAGCACGAGCACCGGCTCACCGGCCGCGAGCGCGAGCGCCTCCTGGAGATCGCCAAGCGCCTCTACCCGCAGCAGCCGTCGGGCAGAGCCGCCGAGGCCCAGCGTGGTCCGCGCCGCAAGCGAAACATCGTGGGTGACGAACATGGAACGCTTCAGTTCGCGGGGGCGAGCGCGGCCATGCAGCGCATGAACCGCTGGTCCTCGGTCGCGAGACCCTCGACCTGCTCGGCGGAGAATGTCACTCCGCTGATCTCCTTGGTCAGAGCGTCCCACTGCAAGCGCAGCGGCTGACCGCATGCCTGATCCTTGCACGCACACATCGCTGCCGACAGCGACCGCGTCTTCGCGAGAATCTCGCTGCCCGGCGGAGGCGGCTCTGCCTGCTTGCATGCCGAGACCGGCGGGCACAAGCCAAGAAGAATCAGGAAGCGCATGATCACCGCGCGACCGTCGCGCTCGACTCGTCGATCCTCACGAGGTTCTTCTTGGTCGCTGCGCCGAGCCGCTTCTCGAGCAGCTCGATCACCTCGTTGCACGACAGCTGAATGTTGCCGGCGCCGAGCGTGATCAGCAGATCACCGGGCTTGGCCTGCGCATCGAGCCAGCTCGCGACATCCTCACGGCGCGGGATGTACGTGATGTCCTTGTGGCCCGCTTCGCGTGCAAGCTTGACGACCATCTCGCTCGAGACCCCCTCGATCGGCTTCTCGCCGGCAGCAGCGATATCGCAAACGACGACCTTGTCTGCGTCGTGGAAGGCGCGCGCAAACTCGCCGAGCTGATCGCGCGTGCGCGAATAGCGGTGGGGTTGAAACGCAGCGACGATCCGGCGACCCGCGAAGGAGCTCTTCGCGCCGGACAACGTTGCCTTGACCTCGGCAGGATGGTGACCGAAGTCATCGACGATCGTCACGCCTCCGACCTCACCGCGCACGGTGAACCGGCGGGCGACGCCTTCGAACTGAGCGATCGCGTTGACGTAGGTCTCGAAGGGGATGCCCATGAAGTCCGCGACCGCGAGGACGCCGAGTGCGTTGAGCACGTTGTGAGGGCCGGGCATCGGCAACACGACCTCGCCGAGCTCACTGGCGTGGCGCCACGCCACGAACCGTGTGGTCAGGCCGTCCGGCCGGATGTTGCGCGCGCGATACGTCGCCTGCGACGAGATGCCGAAGGTCGTGAACCGCTTTGTCATCGCCGGCAAGATCGCCTGGACGCCGGCGTTGTCGAGGCACAGAGCCGACATCCCGAAGAACGGGACGCGGTTGCAGAAGTCCGTGAACGCCTTCTTGACGTTGTCGAACGTGCCGTAGTGATCGAGATGCTCCGCGTCGACGTTCGTCACGATCGCGACCGTGGGCGTCAGCGTCAGGAACGAGCCATCGCTCTCGTCGGCCTCGGCGACCAGATAGTCGCTCTTGCCCCAGCGCGCGTTCGCGAGGCCGAGTGAATTTACGCGTCCGCCGATCACCGCCGTCGGATCGTGACCCGCCGCCATCAGGACGGTGTGCATCATCGTGGTCGACGTGGTCTTGCCGTGTGCACCTGCGACCGCGATCGCGTACTTCATGCGCATCAGCTCGCCGAGCATCTCCGCGCGCGGGATCACCGGAATCTGGCGCGCTCGTGCGGCCTCGACCTCGGGGTTGTAGCCCTTGATCGCGCTCGAGACGACGACGACGTCTGCCTCGCCGAGGTTGTCGGCGCGGTGGCCGCGCGCCACCGAGCACCCGATGTTCGACAGGTGTCGCGTGATCTCGGTGTCGTTCATGTCGGAGCCCGACACCCGATAGCCCATGTTGGCGAGCACCTCGGCGATGCCGCACATGCCCATGCCCCCGATGCCGACGAAGTGGATCTTGGTGTCTTGCTTGCGAAACATGGGCCCTATCGGATCAACGCGTGATCGCCGACGACTATTACCACGGGCGCGATACCATGGCGTCGGCGGGGGCAATGGCCAGCTCGAGGGTGGTGCCGGATCGCGGCGCCGTCGAACGGCCGTGATCAGCCGGGCGGAATGAAGTAGAGCAGGATCACGATGCCGAGCGCGGCCGCTACCACCGAGAGACCGATCAGGGTTCCGGTCCACGACCGACCGATCTTGTGGTTCTCGAGGTCGGAGGGCGCCGTCATCATCGCGTGGACCTGCGCGGCCTTGAAGCCGCACGGCTTGC
Organism: Deltaproteobacteria bacterium; assembly: GCA_013813945.1. Lineage (GTDB taxonomy): Bacteria > Myxococcota_A > Polyangia > Haliangiales > Haliangiaceae > JABFXX01. The sequence goes on from JACCQV010000535.1 coordinate 4,455, forward strand.
AGCAGTACGACTCGTTCGCGATGTCGAGCTGCGCGAACGGCATGCGGGTCAGGCAGCGCGTGCACTGCGCGGTGCCGTCCTCGGCGACCGGCGGCAACTTCGACGTGTGCATGTCAGCGGGGACGATGGGGTCCCAGCCCTTCTGATCGTGGAGGACCGCTTCGCCGAGACCACCGAACACGGCCCGGGTGACCACGCGTGCGGCGGTGTCGAAGCGGTCTTCACTCATGCGCGCGTTGTAACGACTGTGTCGGTCTGGATCAACGACGAAGTCATAAAGGGGCGATGACACGGGGTTTCGAGCTCGATCTACACCACTCGACGACGGCGGCAGCGGCCTGTGGCTTCGCCAGCGTTTTCATCGCGGCCCCCATCGCGGAGCGCGTCGCCGAATCGGTCAGCAGCGGACGCAGTGCATCCGCGAGCCTGTCAGCCGTCAGCTCGGACTGCTTGAACATCAGCGCGGCTCCCGCGGTCGCCATCTCGCGTGCGTTGATCTCCTGGTGGTTGTCGGCAGCGAACGGGTACGGGATGAAGATTGCCGGCTTGCCTGCGATTGCCAGCTCGGCGACGGTGGTCGCGCCGGCGCGGCCGATGATGATGTCCGCGCGGTGGTACGCGCTCGCCATGTCCTTGATGAAGGCGCGCGTATCGGCAGTGACTCCGGCATCCGCGTAACGCTTCGCCGTGGCCTCGAGGCCCTTCTCACCGGTCTGGTGCACGACGGCGAGTGGCATCTCGCGCGCGAGCGCGCACAGCGCTTCGGCCGCGAGCTCGTTGACCGCGACGGCACCCTGCGAGCCGCCGCACACGAGGACATGGAGCGAATCGCTCGCGACGACGGGTCCGGGTGCGAGGAGCTTTGCGAGCAGATCGCGGCGCACGGGATTGCCGCTCATGACGATCTTCTTCGGCTTGAAGAACCGGCGGCTCTCCTCGAACGAAAGGAAGACGGCGCGCGCGATGCGCCCGAGGATCTTGTTCGTCAGACCGGGAATCGAGTTCTGCTCGCAGATCGCCGTCGGGATTCCGGCGAGCCGCGCCATCAACACGACCGGCCCAGACGCGTAGCCGCCGACCCCGATCACCGCATCCGGCTTGAACGCCTTGATGACCTTGCGCGCCTGCCAGAGTGCACGCGGCAGGCGAACCATGCCGCGAATCGTGCCGAGTGTGCCGACGGTCTTGAGCCCGGAGACCTCGATCAGGTCGAGCTCCCAGCCGAGATCGGGGAGGACACGCGCCTCGATCCCGCGCTTGGTTCCAACGAACCGGATCGCAGCATCAAGTTCCTGCGCACGCAGCTCCTCGGCGACAGCGACCCCCGGGAACAGGTGGCCGCCGGTGCCACCTCCTGCGATCAGGAGGCGCATACGACACGCACGCGCACACGCTTACGACGCGCGAGCTCGCGCTGTTGTTCCGCCGTGACCGTGCGTTTCTCGGGCCGGCGTCCGACGTTGAGTAGCAGCCCGACCAGGAACATCGTGACGATCAGCGAGCTGCCGCCATAGCTGACGAGCGGCAGCGTGATTCCCTTGTTCGGCACCACGCCGAGGACCACGCCCACGTTGAACAGCACTTGGACCGCGAACAGGAGCGTGACCCCGAACGCGAGATAGCCACCGAACACGTCGCGCGCCCCGAGTGCGGCGCGGATTCCGCGCCAGACCAGGATGCCGAACAGGATCAGTACGGCCGCGACGCCGAAGTAGCCCAGCTCCTCGCCGATCGGCGCGAGGATGAAGTCGTTGTGCGCCTCTGGCATGTAGCCGAGCGACTGGTGCCCGTTGCCGAGCCCGGCGCCGAACACGCCACCCGAACCCATCGCGAGCCGCGCCTGGAGGAACTGGTACGCCTCCGTGCTCGCGTACGCCTCCGGGTTGAAGTACGCGAGGAACCGCTGCAACCGCCAGGGCGTCCCGACGACGAGGTGATACGCGACGGGCGCGGAAGCGAGCACCGCGAACATGATGTACGAGACGCGCGTTCCGGCCATGAACAGCATGCCGAGGGTCGTGGCTCCGAGCACCACGGATGAGCCAAGGTCTGGCTGCTTCAGCAGTAGCACCATCATCGCGCCACACACGATCAGGTGGGGAACGAAGCCGACGGTGAAGGTCGTCACCCGATCTGCCTTACGGCCGAGCGAGTACGCCAGGTACGTCACGAGTGCGAGCTTCGCGATCTCGACGGGCTGAAACGTGAACGGCCCCATCGGGATCCATCGCGTCGCTCCATTGCGAGCAGGCATCACCAGCGTGACCGCGAGCAGGAGCATCGCGACCATCAAGAGCGGATACGTCCACTGGCGAAGTCGGCGATAGTCGATCCGCGCGCCAACCCACATTGCGATCCCGCCGACGCTCACGAACGCGATCTGCCGCTCGAGGTAGAAGTACGCGTCGTGGAACCGGGTCAGTCCATCTGCCGCGGTCGAGGAGTAGATCGCGATCGTCCCGATCCCGAGTAACCCGAGCACAGCGGCGAGCAACCACAGATCGAAGGCGCGCTCCGGCAACGTCGCACTCGGATGCTGGATCGCGACGAGCTGCGCGGTCGCGGGGAGGGCGGCCATGCGGTCATCCTCGTCACCCGCGGCGATCCGGGCCAGTTTTCAGCCAGGTGTCAGCTGGTTGGATCGACCAGCGAGACGGGATCTCCGACCGCGAGGGTGCCCAGATGTAGGCGATGCGGGCGGGGTCATTCTGCGCGACAATGTCGACGTGCGGGGTGCAGTACTCGTGTCGGTCCTGGCGCTCGCCAGCTGCGATCTCGTGCTCGGGCTCGAGCCTCGCGACGCCCCGGAGCCGCCAGAGCTCCCGCGCGGCGACTGGAGTGTCGTCGCGGCCGGAACGCGGCATACCTGCGCGCTCAAGCTCGACGCCACGCTGTGGTGTGGGGCACCAACCAGCTCGGCCAGGTCGGCGGCGGTGGCCTCGAGGTCTTGACGCCGATGCAGATCGGCACGACCTCGTGGCGAACGCTCGCGGCCTACGGAATGCACACCTGCGGCATTCAGAGCGACGGCTCCCTGTGGTGCTGGGGCGACAACGAGCACGGGCAGCTCGGCCTGGGTAACCAAGTGACGACCAGGGAACCAGCGCGCGTCGACGCCGGCACGTGGACGACTATCTCGACCGGAGGCGGGCACACCTGCGGTATCCGCGAGGACGCGAGCTTGTGGTGCTGGGGACTCAACGCGGCCGGCCAGCTCGGTGACGGTTCTGAAACGCCCAAGCGCTCCCCGGTGAAGGTCGCCGGGAGTGGGTGGGCTCGGGTTGCCACGGGCCGTGCGCATACGTGCGGGATCCAGAGCGATGACTCGCTGTGGTGCTGGGGCTTGAACACCGCCGGCCAGCTCGCGAACCCTAACGCGGGCAACAGCCTCCGCAGCCCGAGTCGATCGCTGGGATCGTGGACCCACGTCACCGCGGGCGACGAGTTCACGTG
>JACCQV010000578.1 GCA_013813945.1 Deltaproteobacteria bacterium
AGGTCGAGCAGGACGCCAAGCCGCCCCACGAGATCCTCGGCGATCCGTTGCATGACCACGACCTTCTCGGGATGAGCCGCCTCCTGCTTCGCTTCGTCGGCGGCGGTGCCGGCAGCGTAGGGCGCGAAGATCGTCGCGAGCCGCTTGAGTGGCAGTCGCGATAGCTCCGCGATGTCGAGTCCCGCGAACCTGACCGACAGCGACTCGCGACGCAGCCGCTTGCCGTTGCACTCGGAGCAGTCGCTGCTCAGCATGTAGTGCAACGCGCGCTTCTTCATCAGCGCACTCTGCGACTTCGCGAAGCTCCCGAGCACGTGCCGCTTCGCGCTCGTGAATGTACCCATGTAGCTCGGCTCCTCCTTGCGACGGAGCGCGCGGCGCGCCTCGGCAGGCGTCAGTCCCGCGTACACGGGCACGGTGGGCTGCTCGTCGGTGAACAGGACCCAATCGCGCTGTTTCTTCGGCAGCTCGCGCCAGGGCTTGTCGACGTCATAGCCAAGCGTCACCAGGATGTCGCGCAGGTTCTGCCCTTGCCACGCGGTCGGCCATGCAGCGACGGCGCGCTCGCGAATCGTCAAGGATGGGTCCGGGACCATCGAGGACTCGGTGACCTCGTAGACGCGCCCGAGACCATGGCAGATCGGACATGCGCCTTCCGGCGTGTTCGGCGAGAACGACTCTGCGTAGAGCAACGGCTGTCCGCGGGGATACGTTCCGGCGCGCGAGTACAGCATGCGCAGGAGGTTCGAGAGCGTCGTCACGCTTCCCACCGACGAGCGCGTGGTCGGCGTGCCACGCTGCTGCTGGAGCGCGACCGCGGGTGGCAAGCCCTCGATCTCGTCGACCTCCGGCACGGGCATCTGATCGAACAGCCGCCGCGCGTAGGGTGACACCGACTCGAGGTAACGCCGCTGCGCCTCCGCGTACAGCGTGCCGAACGCGAGCGACGACTTGCCGGAGCCCGAAACGCCGGTGAACACGACGAGAGCATCACGCGGGATCTCGACGTCGACATCGCGCAGGTTGTTCTCGCGCGCACCGCGCACGCGCACGAAGCCCTGCCGTGGATTGCGCGTCACCCGTCCACCGCCTTGACGACCTTCGCCGGCGGAGGCTCGATCGGGTCGTCATCGTCGAGAGACTTCTCGTAGCGCGCCAGTAACGGCTGCGCGGTGACCCCGTGGATCACGACGCTGAGCGCGATCACGGAGATCGTGATGCCGACGAGATCGCGCGCGCTGCCCCCGCCGACCCCGTGAGACAGGGCATAGCCCAGGTAGTACAGGCTGCCGATCCCGCGGATCCCGAACCACCCCATCAGCCAGCGCTGCGGCGCGGTCGTTGGCGTTGCGGTCAACACGGCGCGCGTCGCGAGCGGCCGGATCACGAAGAACAGGATCAGCGCGACCGGAATCGCGCGTGCATCCCAGTGCGTGCCGAGCGCGACGCCCACCGCAACGAGCAGCCCGACCTCGACGAGCCGCTCGACGGTATCGCCAAACGTCAACGTCTCGGAGACCAGCACGCCCGCGGCCACAGCGGGTTCTTCCAGAGCCTTCGCTGGCACGCGGGCTGCGACCATCGCCTCCGCGGGGGGGTGGACGACGTCATCATCGGCAGCGATCGCGTCGAGATCAGCGTCGGGATGCGGTGATTCAGCGACGGTCGTGACCTCCGCCGCACGCAGCCCGAGCCCAGCGGCGAACACCGCGAGGAAGCCCCACGCTTCGATCGCCTCGGCGCCCACGTAGGCGACTCCGATCAGCGCGAGGGCCAGCAGATCACTGGGCGCGGTTGCATCGCGCTGGCGTGCACGCAGCATGATCGCGAGCCGGCCTACCACCTTGCCGAGAGCAAGACCGAGCACGAGCGCAGCGGGCACGGCCCACAGCAAACGAACGCCCGCCCACTCGAACAGCCATGTGCCGGCTCCACCTTCCGGCTCCCATGCGAGTGCAAGCACGACGAACGGAAACGCCATGCCGTCGTTGAGTCCGGCCTCACCGCTGATCCCGTAGCGCATGCGATCGCGATCGTCGGCGTCATTCACGGCCACCGCGCTGGCGAGCACGGGATCGGTCGGCGCGAGCACGGCTCCGAGCAGCAGTGACGCCGGGAGCGAGAGCCCGAGGCAGAAGTGTGCGAACGCCGCGATCCCCGCGATCGTGAGGATCATGACGGGCCCGGCGAGAGCGAACGCGGCGTGCCACGCTGGATCGCGCCAGCTCAGCCGGAGCTTGAGGCCTCCGACGAACAGGGCGACGATCACGGCGATCTCGGTGAGCCGCTCGACGTAGACCGCGCTCTCGATCACGTCGAGCGAGATCACGCCGAATCCCACGGGGCCAAGCGCGAAGCCGAGCGCGAGGTAGACGGCGGACGTGGTGATCGGCAGATCTCGAACGTAGGACGAAGCCAGCGCCATCAACAGCAACACGCCGCTGGCGAGGGCCATCCACTCGAGGAAGCTCACGCGGCTACCATAGAGCAAGCCTCGGGCCGTGGCTCACCGTGCGAACCCGCGCGGCGTGCGAATTTGCTGTTCAGCGCTTCGAGGTGCGGCGCGAATCGCCGCGCTCTGTCCGGGTGTGCTGGGTGCCGCCCTTGCGGCGGGTACGGCCCTGGTTCTTCGCCTCGACGCGGGTACCGAGTCCCGCGCCCATGTTCTGGCGGTCGTGGCGCTCGTTGAGC
>JACCQV010000587.1 GCA_013813945.1 Deltaproteobacteria bacterium
CCCGAGAACACCTGCGTCGAGAGCATGTTCGACGGTGAGTGGTATCAGTGCTCGGAGGGCGCGTGGGTCGATCGCTGGTCTGACCCCGACCCGTGCGTCTCGGTGCATCCGCTGTAAGGACCACGACACGCTGCGCGGAAACCGCACATGGGGACACATGACATGGCTGCTCACGCAGGTGGGCAACTCGACAAGCCACCTCCCCTCCGCCGCAAGTCACCGTGATTCATCGAACACACCACTGATTCCCGATCGGTCCGAGGCCTGCAACCTCGGACCTTCATGCGCACCCGAGCTCTGACCTGGATTCTGGCCTGCTGCTTCGCTGTCACCGGATGCGCTGTCGATGCGCAGCCCGAAGAGGAAGATGATCTCGACTTCTCGGACGGCGGCAAGGAGGACACCGGCCGCCTGGTCGAAGGCACGCCAGCCGCCCGCGCCGTGTTACGCGTCGCGAACGAGGTCAGCCTCTGGGAGCTCGAGCACGACGCGAACCTCGGGATCAATGCGGCGAAGAACATCGTCGCCTATCGACGCGGCCTCGGTGGCCCTGGCCCGCGGAGCATCCCGTACGACGAGCCGCTCGACGCGAGCGGAAATCCCCGCCCGAACAAGCGCAACTACATGACGCTCGCGGAGCTCGACGCTCGGCCCTTCGTCATCGCGGTCACGTTCAGCAAGCTCAACGCCTACGCGAGCCACCTGGGCTGGATCGAGCAGGAAGAGCTGAAGGACGCGCCGTCCCAAGAGAACTAGCGCCGCGCAACGCCGACGTAGGCGACCGAGAGCCGACCCGCTCGGTGATGATCCTGATATCCGCCGAGCTCCTCGATCGTCAGCCCCGCCGCTGCGATCTCCCGCGGCATGTCGCGATCGAGGTGGCAGTTGCCTGCGATCGACTTCCACACAGGCGTGAGCCGGCGTTGCCAGCGGAACACCACTGGATCCGGAGATCGCCCGTGCTCGATGAACAGCAGCTTCGCGCCCGGGCGCATCACCCGACGTGCTTCGAGCAGCGCCTTCGCAGGATCGTCCACGCTGCACAGCGAGTACGTGAAGATGACGGTGTCGAACCGTCCCGAATCAAACGGCAGCTTCTCGGCAACCGCCTCGCGTAGCTCGAGCGGAACCGCACTCGGGCGCTCGGCGGCGCGAGCGAGCAGTGGCGCGGACGGATCCACCCCGGTGACCGCGGTCACCAGGCTCGGATCGAACAGCGAGACATTCAGCCCGGAGCCGATTCCGACCTCGAGAACGTGGCCCACCGCACGGGCGATACAGCGGCGACGCTCCACCGCGATCGCATGGGTCCCGCACACGCGATCCAGCAGGTGTGGATACACGCGCGCCTCCCAGATGCGTCGTAGCGGTGTCATCGGGCCCGTGTCAGCGCGTATACGCCAACGGCTCGCGGCGGAGGCGTGACACCGACGGTCCACTTGTCGATCGAGATCTTCCAGCCGTCCGCTCCCATCGCCTCGAACAGGCGCACGCTCGGCTCGCGGAACGGATCCGCGATCAGCACCGTCCCGTTCGGCGCCAGGTTCGTCTCGAAGATGTGCCGCAGGCTCGGATGCAGGGGCTCGGCATACAGAATGTCCGAGCCGATGATCAGGTCGTAACGCTCGGTATCGTCCCATGCGGTCCAGTCCGCGATGCGGTGCTCGATCGTGGTCACGCCGTTACGCTCCGCGTTCTGCTTGCACACGTGCAGCACGAGCTTCTGGCGATCCGTCTGCACCACGCGCGCGCCGAGCGCTGCCGCTACGATGCCCGGCAAGCCCGTCCCCGCTCCGAGCTCGAGGATGCGCTTCCCGACCAGATCGCGCGACGCGACCTCATGCGCGAGCGCGATCGCGGCCGGCCACAGCACGCTGCCATACGGCCGCTTGGAAGCGCTCTCGCCGAGCAAGAACTCGTTCTCCTGCTCGCGACTGATGACGACTCCGGTGTGCCGGATCGTCCACGTGCGCTCGGCGACACTGAGCTCGACCTCCTCCACCGGGAGGTCCCCGGCCGTGGTGTGGAGAACGTCCGGCTTGCTCGGCGTGCTCATCAGCTCGTACTCAGGGCCGCTCGCGAGCTTCCCGCCCATCATCTTCCAACCGTCTCACTTCTTCGACGACGAGGTTCGCTTCAGCGCGGCCTCTTTCACGTCGGCGCGCCAGATCTTGAACAGACCGATGATCCTGTTCTGCTTGCGGCCCTTGGGCGTGGGCTCGATCTCCACCGTCGGATTCCCCCACTTGTCCTGACCGAAGCCAACGATCACTCCCCGGGCGTTCTTGTACTTGCCCATCAGGACGACGTCCCCGAGCTTGAAGTACGCGGTGACGCGGATCGTGCGCTGCTTCACGGGCCTGCTCCTGTCGAGGCGGCCGCGGACGCCCTGCTTGCCACCGACATACTCTCAAAACCGCCCGGCAGTCACAAGCTAGGACGCGGGACAGCCTGTTCGACACCGATCACGCAGAGCGAGCACGCGATGCGCTCACCATGTGGTTCAGCCGCCTGGTGTATGACGGCACCGTGGGTACGAAGATGTCGAGGGGAGCGCTCCTGGCCACGCTCGCCGGCAACACGCTCGAGTTCTACGACTTCATCACCTACACGTTCTTCGCCGTCTACGTGGGCAAGGCGTTCTTCCCGACCGACAGCGAGTTCGCCAGCTTGCTGCTGTCCGTCGCGACGTTTGGAGTCGGCTTTCTCACGCGGCCCTTGGGTGGCGTCTGGATCGGTGCCTACGCCGACCGGGTCGGACGCAAGCCTGCCTTGCTGCTGACCATCGTCCTGATGACCATCGGAACCATCGGGCTGTGCGCGACGCCGTCGTACGCGTCGATCGGAATCGCGGCGCCCGTGTTGCTCGTGATCTCGCGGCTCGTCCAGGGTGTCGCTCTCGGCGGCGAGGTCGGAACGGCGTCCGCGGTCCTCCTGGAATCCGCGCCACCCGGGAAGCGTGCGCTGTACATGAGCTTGCAGAGCCTGAGTCAAGGCGTCGCGACGCTCGGCGCAGGACTCGTGGGGCTGACCCTCGCCCTGGTGCTCGACCCCGAGCAGCTCGCGAGCTGGGGCTGGCGCGCGGCCTTCGCGGTCGGGCTCCTGCTGGTCCCGGTCGGCTTCTACCTGCGGCGGGCGTTGCCCGAGACCCTGCCGACGCCCACGCATCACTCCGCGCTCGGTGTGCTGCGTGCCGTGCTCCGCAACCACCGCCGCGAGCTCGTGCTCGTCGTGCTGGTCACGATGTGCATGACGGTCAGCACGTACGTGCTGAACTTCATGACGACCTACGCGATGACCACGCTCGCGATGCCCGCGTCGAGCGCGCTCGTCGCACCGATCACGGTCGGAGTCGTCACGATCGCCGGTGCACTCATGGGTGGGCCGCTGTGCGAGCGCTTCGGCCGCAAACGGACGATGATCGTGTCGAGGTTGATCACGATCATCGTCGTGATCCCCGCCTTCATGTACGTCCTGCACGAGCGGTCGGTGGTCTCGCTCATCGTGATGATCTCGGTGATCGGGCTGGCGTTCGTGCCGGGCGTGGTCGCTGCGCTGACCGTGATGGCCGAGGTCTTTCCGGCCGACACGCGTGCCGCGGGAATCGCCCTCGCCTATGCCCTCACGGTCACGATCTTCGGCGCGACGACGCAGGTCATGATCACGTGGCTGATTCGCGTGACGGGAAGTCCGCTCGCACCCGCCGGGTACGTGATCGTGACCAGCGTGATCAGTATCATCGCGATGACGATGTTGCGCGAGACCGGCGATCGGCCTCGGTAACACGACGAGAGCGCCGGAGCGCAGCAGCTCGACGGAGCACGGCACACGTTCTCACCGGCGAAGCGGCGTGCGGGAGTTGGATCGGCCCCGTACGTTCCGATCACGCCCTCCGATGAACCGTCGAACCTGGATAGCCTCGGTGGGTGCGACCCTCTTCGTCACGGGACTGCCGTCACAGCAGTGGGTCCAGTCGATCGCCGGCTCTCGCGCTCACGCCTTCCGGATCGAGGTCGAGACGACGCAGTTCCACACCGTGAGCGCGTCCCACGGAGTGGCTCGGTGCGTGAGCTTCAGCAACGAAGCCGTGTGGAGCGAGCTGGTCTCGGAATCCTTTGCAACGACGGCGAGGACGACACCGTTTCACCCGGAGATGTGGGGAGAGGTCACGAGCTCGGCCGACGAACCTGGTCTGCCCGTCGTCGTCGCGGTGCTCCAGCACCTCACGAACCACCCCGATCACCAGCTGCTCGTGTCCATGTGCGGCGATCCGGACTCGCAGGCGCGAGCGCATGCGGTCGTCGCGCTGCTCGAAGGAGATCGGTGCGGCTTCGGCAGCGCGGTCGCTCGGCTCGGAGATCCGGCGCGAGCCGCAGCCTTCGACCGGCTCGAGGCAGATGCCGCCGAGCAAGCAGGCGGCGCAGGCCCGATCGCCTGGCTGCGCAGACGACTCGCCGTCGCTGGGGGCATCCCGATCTCCGATTCGGAGACCGCTGGAGCTCGCCCGGACCTCGTCGAGGTGCTCTTCATCGAGGTCGCGTGAAGGAAGCCTGACGTGGGCATCCTCAACTACCCCGCTCCGATGTCGGTCGCTGTCTCGTTTCAGTGGCTGAGCGAGACCGTCGCCAACGCTCTCACGACGAAGGTCGCGAGCAAGCGCCACATCCTCGCCAACGAGTCCGTCTTCGAGCTCACCGTCACGGGAACCGCGGACGGCAAGACCACATCGCTGCGGCGCGCGGCATCGCCGGAGCACCGGCTCTACGACCCCGCACTGAACATGTACACGACGAGTCCGGTCCGCGGCACCGAGCTCGAGCGCCTGCTCGAGCCGAGCTCACAAGCGACCTTCACCGTCGACCTCAGGTTCGCGTACCGCACGTTCTTCGACGTGTTGCTCGAACAGATGACACGCACCGACGAGGATCTGCACAACCTCGCCAACCCGAACGATCCGAACGCGATCCTGAGCACCTTCACGCACGAGGTACGGGACGGCAAGGTCCACATCGACTACGCGTCGGAGACACACAGCATCCACGCCGTGCCGTGCAGGCTCGTCGACATGGACGTGAAGCCGCAGGCGCACCCTCGCCCGCCTGCCGTCAAGCTCATGTTCGAGATCGACTTCCAGACCGGCATGAATGCAGTCCGCCGTGAGGCCATGCGCCGGCTCATCGCCATGGACTGGTCCGGCATGGCTCGCTTCGAAACGAAGACCACGCCGATTCCGACTCACGTCGAGATCTGGAAGGAAAATGTCCTCGTGTTCCTCGCCCGCCAGACGGACATGCGAAGGGCCGAGCGATTCCGCACCTCGATTGTATCGAGGCACGCCGACAAGAGTCCGAGGAGAGTCGCGAATGAGCTGCGCAAGGACATCGATCTCCATCTCGTCAGTGCAAATCACTGGGGGGAGACCCGCGAGCACTTCAAGACAGAGCGCTACCAGGCGCTCCTGTC
>JACCQV010000602.1 GCA_013813945.1 Deltaproteobacteria bacterium
GAGGTATTGATGCGTCTCACGAGGCACCTGGCATTTGCGTCTGCTCTCGCGCTGGCTGCAGCGCCCGCGCTCGCCGCTCCGACAGCACCCGTTCCGACCCACCCCGTGAAGTCCAGGACGCCCGTTGCGGCGCCCGTGCAAGACGACGGAGCGAGCTATGCGCAGCGTGAAGCGCAGGACAAGGCCGTCGCGAACTTCGAGGGTGGTAGCGTCATCGTCCTCGGCATCTCCGGAGGCGCGCTGCTCGTCCTCCTGTTCCTGCTGCTGATCATCTAGGAGCTGGGCATGAGGGTCGCGATCACGTTGATCGGCGTCGTGCTCGCACTCTCCGGATGCCGCCTCGCCTACAAGGGCGGAGCCACGACGGTCGGCCCGAACGCGCTTGCAGGTGAGTGGGTTCGCGCTGCCCCGACGCCCGTCGTCCTGCAACGTGCACAGACCGATTGCGGTCTCGCCGCCCTCGCGATGGTTGCGGGTGCCTGGGGCCGCAGCTGGTCCGTCGCCGAGCTGGCTCGTCACCTGAAGCCCACGGCGAAGGGAGTCAGGCTCGGCGCGCTGCGTGACCTCGCGCGTGCTCGCGGTCTCGAGGCCTACGTCGTGAAGGGCCAGTTCGCAGACCTCGCGAACGAGCTCGCAAAGGGACGCCCGGTGCTACTCGGCCTGGTCCTCCCGTTCGATCAAGACAACAACCTCCATCACTTCGAGGTCGCGATTGCGATCAACCCGCGCGACGGCACCGTCGTCACGCTCGATCCATCGACCGGCGACATGTTGAAACGCTCGCGGAAGGTCCTCGACCTCGAGTGGAGACACGCAGGCTACGCGACGCTCGTCGTTGTCGCCGATCGCGAAAACCCCAGACCAGGAGAATCGTATGACTAGCCTGACTCGCTTTCGTTCAATGCTCGTTGCGGCGAGCCTGTTCGCAGCGTCCGCCGCATGTACGCAGAAGTCCGAGACGCGGCGGGAAGCCGACCGCGCTGCCGAGGCCGTCAAGGACCAGGTCGAGGATCTCCAGGAAGAGTCCCGCGACCTCGCTGACACCGCCAAGGACAAGGCGGAGATCGCGGACAATGGCACCGCCGACATGGTCGATCGCGACGTTATCGGCGATCGCGATGACACCCGCTATGACTCGGTCGACGACGTCTCGCGCGACGTCGCACGCAACACGCAGAGCCGGCAGGACCAGATCGCCGACGACGTCGATGACGTCGCTGACGATGCCAAGGAGGTCGGGAAGAACGCCCGCGAGCTCGCGGATGCCAGCAGCGAGTTCCGCTACCGCAAGATGGTTCGCATCCAGACGCTGCGCGCGGTGCACGCCGTCGAGGCATCGCAGCCGATGCTGATCAACGCGTTTGCTCAGTCATTCCCGCTCGTCGAGAAGGATCGCGGCGAGGTCAACGAGAAGCTCGTGATCTTCCAGATGCGCCTCGATGAGGCTGGCAATGCGATCCAGAGCCTGGAGCTGGTCGAGGCCAAGGACTGGGAGGTTCGCAACGACGCGGCGAGCAAGGCGCTCGACCGCGCGGAAGATGCACGCGAGGAAGTCTGGGAATCGCTGCGGGACGCGGATCAGATTGGCGACCGGACGTCGATGCGCTGATCAACGGGCTTCGCCCCCGTGCTAGCGTCGCCGCGATGGCGAAGCTCCTCGAGTACAACGCAACACTTGCCGAGCGCATCGATGTCACCGATGCGCTCACTGTGTTCCGGATCCAGCCGGATCAGCCACCCGAGCGCCCGTGGTTCGTCCCCGGGCAGTACTGCGTGCTCGGCGCGAACAACGCAGAGAGGCCCGAGCTCGGATCGGTGCGTCGTTCGATGTCGATCGCGTCCGCACCGGAGGACGACGGCCCGGTCGAGTTCTACGTGCGCTTCGTATCGAAGCCGGAGTCCGAGAATCCGCTGACTCACCTGCTGTGGAAGATCAAGCAGGGCGAGCGGATCTACATGCGCCCGGTCGCGGCGGGAGTGTTCACGGTGAAGGACACCGTCGGTCTCGATGATCCGCGCCTGCGCGTGATGGTCGCGGCGGGGACTGGCTCGGCGCCGTTCGTCAGCATGGTGCGCAGCGAGCTGCGGCGCGATCCGGCGGCAGATCTCTCGAAGTGGGTGCTCCTGCATGGTGCGTCGTATCCGGGCGACCTCGGATATCGCGACGAGCTCAAGACGATGGTCGACAAGAACAAGCTCAAGTACTGGGGCACGGTCAGCCGCCCCAAGGACTCGCCCGGCTGGACCGGCGATACGGGTCGCGTCGAGTCGTTCTTCGACGGCGCGCGCCTCGACGATCTGGAGAAGCGCCTCGGCCTGGCGCCCGGCGGCTTCAACCCGAGCAACGTGGTTGTCTTCATCTGCGGCTTGACCGGGACGATCACCGGGACTGTCGTGCCGCTGATGGACCGCGGCTTCGTGCCCGACTTCAAGCGGATCCGCGAGGCTCTTGGAGTGCCGCCGGAGACCAAAGACAGCGTGTTCTACGAGCAGTACGACACCGAGCCCGTGATCAACATCAAGGACCCGGCGGTCGTCGAGCCACTCCGCGCGCGGATGCAGGCCGGGCTCGCGAAGCTCTCGGGCGTATGAGCGCGCTCGTGCTCGGAGCGACCGGCTTCGTCGGCCGCGAGGTGGTGCGACAGCTGTGCGTTCGGGGCACCAAGACAGTCGCTCATGTCCGCCCTGACTCCTCGAAGCTCGAGACCTGGCGCACGACCTTCGGCAGTCTCGGCGCGAGCGTCGACACGACGCCCTGGGAGGCTCCCGCTCTGGCCGCGCGGATCCGCGAGCTCGATCCCGCGCAGATCTACATCCTGATCGGCACCACACGATCCAGGGCGAAGGCCGACGCCGTCGCCGGCGACATCTACGAGAAGGTCGACCTCGGACTGACCGAGCTCACCGTGGCTGCAGCGAAGGCGGCGGAGCGCAAGCCGCGCCTCGTCTACCTGTCGAGCGTCGGTGCCGGTCGTGGCGCGCGGTCCGCGTACCTCAGCGCACGGGGCAAGGCCGAAGACGTCATCCGTGCGTCGGGCCTACCCTGGGTGATCGCGAGGCCGTCGATCATCACCGGCGAGCGCGAAGAGGGTCGCCTTGGCGAGAAGAGCGCGGCAGTCGTCGGGGACGGCTTGCTCGCCGTGGCCGGCATGTTCGGGGGCAGGAAGCTCCGCGATCGGTACCGCTCGACTTCGCCCGACGTGCTCGCGTCGGCGCTGATCCGCCTCGGTGAAGCACCGCAGCACGATCGCGTCCTCGACGGATCCGACCTCCGCTGAACCGTCCCCGCTGAACTCGCGTACGATAGCTGCGTGACGCACGCGGACGCCTTTCGCCTGCTCGGACTGAAACCCGGTGCCAGCATCGCCGCGATCCGGCAGGCGCACGAAGAGCTTCAGGCGCAATGGCATGCGGATCTGCACGCCGCGTCACCGGAAGCGGCAGCGCTCGCAGCAACTCAACGCGCCGAGCTCTCGACCGCGCTCGCCGTGTTCGCGCCACCGAGCGCGGACGGCGACAGGCCGGCGGCGTACGCACCGCGCGAGACCCCATCGCAACCCTACTCGCCGCAGCAGGCCGCGAAGCACCGCATCGCTCCACAGGTCACGGCGCCATCGGAGTGGTACGAGCCGGGTCGGGGCAAGCGACACAGCGCCGGCGTGCGCAGCATGATCATCGGCGTTGCGATCGCGCTGGTCGGAGCTCTCGTGACCTTCGGAACCCACCAGCTCGCAGCGGGTACCGGCGGCGGGGGATATCTGGTCGCCTACGGCCCGATGATCGGCGGCGCACTCCTCTTCATCTGGGGGCTCGCCCAGCTCGGAACGGAACGCAGACGATAGCCGCCACCCGCGACCTGTGGCTCAATACACGCGATGGGAATGTGCGCGATCTACACGGCTATCCCGCCGCCGTCCCCGGAGCAGCTGATCGCGCTCGCCAAGGACAACGAAGGAAAGACCTACGGCGAGCACCGCTGCACGCTCGGCCGCAAGGCGGTCGCGGAGCTCGTCGCTGCGCTCGCGCCACCATCACACGCAGCGCTTGCGACGGCGATCCTCGAACGCGATCTGTGGGGCTTCCTCACGCCGGCTGCGACGCGTGGTAACCATGTCGCTGCTCTCGCACGCGCGAACCCGGATGTCGCGATCCCGAGCCCGATCTGGCCTCCGACGACCGAGCTCGCCTGCCTGCTCGGTGTTCCGCCCGCGCACTACATCGGCTCGAACCTCGTATTGCTTCCGGCCGACCTCGTGTCGATCGGCGTGGACGCGTTCGAGAAGCACGAGGAGAAGCAGGAGGTCGCGGCGTACCTCAATGACTTCCTGCGCCGCGCGCGCGCGAAGAACGAGGCTGTCCTCCTCCACTGGGACTACCGCTGAGGTTTGACCTCGGCCGGCGGCGATCGCGTCGCTGAGGTACTGCGCGTAGCCGTCCGCGATCTTGTCGAGGTTCGCCTTGAACCTGGGGCAACCAGCGGGTGATGTGCTCGCGCTGCTCGTCGCGTGAGGGCAAGCGGCTTCCGCAGCCAGCGCTGCACTTCCCGCAGTGCGAGCTCGGCGTGGCGGACGTCAAAACAAGGAGTTGCACCCGGCACATCCCTTGCGATGAAGGCTCTCGACCAAGGAGGTCATTCAGATGTTGAAGAATCTCAAGCTCGTGTTGGTAACCACCACCGTTCTCATCGGCGGTGTGGCTGGGTTCGCCGCGGCGGGTGGCGGCCATGACAAGGGTGCGATGAAGGCGAAGTTCGCCGAGCGCAAGGCGGAGATGCTGCTCAAGTTCGACGCGAACAAGAACGGCACGCTCGATCCTGCGGAGAAGCAGGTGATGCACGACACCCGTGCGACGAAGCGGTTCACCGCGCTCGATACGAACAAGGATGGCGCGCTCTCTCTCGCCGAGTTCAAGGCCGGCAAGGGACGCGGCGGGATGCACCATGGCCGCAGGGGTCATGGCAAGCATCGCGGCATGGGCGGCGCCGGTCGGCCCTGAACGGAAACCCGGGCTATGCTGCGCGCGATGCCGCCCTCACGTGTGAAGCCTCTCGCCGGTTGGTCGGTGGTGGCTGCATTCGTGCTGATCGGCGTCGCGCTGTTCGCGACCGTGTGGTCGACACGGTCCTCGGTGGTCGACGCGTCCACCGCGGTCCGTGACGGCCAGGCGCTCGCGATCGAGCGAGCGGTCCGCGCGGGTCTGGCAGACCTCGATGCGGTGCCGTCCTCCGAAGATCTCCAGGCGATCCTCGACCAGCACGACGACGAAGGCCTGCGCTACGTGGCGATGATCGAAAATCCGGGTCTCATCGTCGCGTCCGCGGGAACGCCCATCGGCAGCGCATTCGACGAGCGCCCGGGACCGAGCAAGCGGTTCCAGGAGGTCGGCGATCGGTTGCGGATGACGCTGCGCCCGTTGCGTCGGATGAAGGCCGGAGGCCGCACGCCGCGCTACATCCTCGAGATCGAGCCGGTCCAGGCCAATGCACTCCGCGAGGCCTCGACCTACACGCTGGGCGTCGGCGTCGTCGCTGCGATCAGCTTGCTCGGCGTCGCGATCGTCCTGGTTCGGCGCGAAGCGCGGCGAAACGCCGACGAGCGGGAGCGGGAGCGCGAGCGACGGCTGGCTCACCTCGGCGAGATGTCTGCGGTGCTCGCGCACGAGATAAAGAACCCGCTCGCGTCGCTCAAGGGCAATGCGCAGCTGCTCGCGCAGATGCTCGCGAAGACCCAACCCGAGGGAGACAAGCAGCGGGCGAAAGCCGATCGCGTCGTCGATGAAGCGGTCCGCCTCGAACAGCTGACCAACGATCTGCTCCACTTCGTCCGGACCGGTGCGATCCAGCGCGCCCCGACGGATCCTGCTGCGCTCGTGCGCGAGGCCGCGGGCAGCGTGCCCGGCCAGGTCGAGATCGAGAGCGAAGCAGCGCCGACGACGTGGTCCCTCGACGGTGCGCGGATCCGGCAGGTCATCGTCAACCTGATCGATAATGCAGTCGCCGCCGGTCCACCGGTCGCGGTCGACGTGCGCACGGCGAATCGCCAGCTCGTCATCGAGGTCGCCGACAACGGACCCGGCGTTCCCTCCGAGGATCGCGAGAAGATCTTCGAGCCGTTCTTCACCGGCAAGACCCACGGCACCGGCCTCGGGCTCGCCGTCGCGCGTCGCGTTGTCGAGCTTCACGGCGGGACGCTCTCGGTTCACTCGTCCCCGCGTGGCGGCGCACTGTTTCGCGCAGAGATCCCGGAGTCCTGACATGGCACGTATCCTGGTAGCCGACGACGAAGCTGGCCTTCGTGAGTTCATCACCGACAGCCTCGAGCTCGATGACCACACGGTGGTCGCCGCGAAGGACGGCAAGGAGGCCGCGAAGCTGCTCGACGAGCGCGGCTTCGATCTGGTGCTCACCGACCTCAAGATGCCGGGGCTCGACGGCATGGCCCTGTTGCGCAAGGTCCGCGCGGAGCAGCCCGAGATCGAAGTCATCGTGATGACCGCGCACGGCACCGTCGACAACGCGGTCGAGGCGATGAAGCTCGGCGCGTTCGAGTATCTGCAGAAGCCGATCTCGGGTCCGGACGAGCTGCGGTTGCTCGTGGCACGTGCGGTCGAGCATCGCGGGCTGAAGGATCGCGTGCACGGCGTCGAGCGCGCGATCGAATCGGGTCCATCGTCGGGTCCACCGCTGACGTATGGCGATCCGGCGATGGAGCCGGTGGTCGAGGCGATCGAGAAGGTCGCGCGGACCAACGCCACCGTGCTGCTGCTCGGGGAGAGCGGCACCGGCAAGGAGGTCGCCGCGCGGACGATCCACATGATGAGCCCGCGCGCGGTGAAGCCATTCATGGCGATCAACTGCGCGGCGCTCAGCGAGACGCTGCTCGAGAGCGAGCTGTTCGGTCACGAGAAGGGCGCATTCACCGGCGCCACGGACCGCAAGCGTGGTCGGCTCGAGCTCGCGGATGGCGGGACGTTCTTCCTCGACGAGGTCGGCGAGCTCAAGCCCGAGCTCCAGGCCAAGCTGTTGCGCGTCCTGCAGGAGCGTCGGTTCGAGCGCGTCGGCGGCAGTCGCACCCTCGAGGTCGACGTTCGCTGGATCGCCGCGACCAACCGCGACCTCCGCGTGATGATCGACGAGGGTCGGTTCCGCGAGGACCTCTACCACCGCCTCGCGGTCTTCCCGATCAAGCTGCCCGCCCTGCGCGATCGTCCTACCGACATCCTCCCGCTCGCGAAGCACCTGCTCGACAAGATCGCGCGCGACCTCAAGCGCTCGTTGCCGCGGATCTCGGCATCCGCGGAGAAGCAGCTGGCATCAGCGGCCTGGCGCGGCAACGTCCGCGAGCTCGCGAACACGCTGGAGCGCGCGGCGATCCTCGCAGACGGTGACGTGATCGACGACAGCCACATCTGGCTCGAAGGCGGTCCGCTCAAGGTAGTCGGATCGCCCGCGGTCGCTGCGACCGGAACCGAGGTCCGTCCGCTCGCCGAGCTCGAGAAGGAAGCCATCCTCCACGCGCTGGAAGTCGTCGGCGGGAACCGCCGGCGTGCCGCGGAGCTGCTCGGGATCGGTGAGCGGACGCTCTACGATCGGCTCAAGAAGTACGGCGTCGACTGAAGGCCTGCAGAAACCGCAGCACTGTGAACGCCCGTGGCTGCGGAAGCTGCAGCGGGCCCGGGACTCCGCGCGTAACCAGCTGAAATAGCATCGCTTGCAAGTTCGGCACGCGTCATGCTTCTACCCTGGGCATGAAGCGAATCATCCCCATGGCACTCATCGCCCTGACCCTCACGGGTGGCGTTGCACTGGCCGACCGAGGGCGCTGGCGTGACACCAGCGATCGCCCTGGCGGCACCATCGTCACTCCAACCTACCGTGGCGAGCGGCACTATGACCGCCGCCACGACAACCGCCGGTACAACGACCCGCGTACGAACCACCGGCACCGCGTCGTCACCGTGCAGCGTGCACGGCCGGCGTTCCGCAACAACCGGTTCTACTTCTCGGGTGGTCACTACCGCCATTACCAGCGTCCGGTGATCCAGTACCGCTATCGCAACTACTACCAGCGGCCAGCGGTGATCGTCGAGAACATGCAGCCGGTCGCCGGCTACGTGTGGAGCCCCGGCAAGTGGGAGTGGGACGGCTACGAGTGGCAGTGGGTCCCGGGCCACTACGACATCGACTCGTCCTATCAGGAGCCCTACTACGACGGCTATCAGGGCAGCTACCAGGACACCTACCAGGACAACTATCAGGAGCCCGTCTACTACAACAACAACACGTATCAGGCTCCAACCGTCCAGGGCGGCATCCAGATCCAGGGCCGCGTGAACTTCTAAGTCCGTAGTCACGGCCACGATGAAATCGGCGTATGCATTCTGCATATGCCGATTTCGCGTTCCGGATTCGATGTCACGCCACTGGCCAGCCCGCGGATCTCGGAGCTGGCGTCTGACTTCACGCCCGAGGAGAAGCACGTGATTCTCCACCAGGGCACCGAGCGTCCGTTCTGCGGCGTGTTTCTCGACAACAAGCAGGACGGCGTCTACACGTGCCGGCTGTGCGCGTTGCCGTTGTTCGAATCGAGCGCGAAGTTCGAGTCCGGCACGGGATGGCCGAGCTTCTTCCGGCCGTTCGATCCGGACCACGTCAAGGAGATCACCGACCGCACCCACGGGATGGCGCGGGTCGAGATCCGGTGCGCTCGCTGCGACGCGCACCTCGGGCACGTGTTCGACGACGGACCGCCTCCGACCGGCCAGCGCCACTGCCTGAACTCGATCTCGCTGGCGTTCGTGGCGAAAGGCGAGCCACTTCCGCTGCGATCCTGACCGCTTACAGAATTGTTGATCGCGTTGTCGATCCGCCCGCGCGTCGTTCGACCCAAGGGCATGACAAACAATTCTACAAACAATTCTTTCGGCAAGTTCGTTTGGTTCGAGTACGTCAGCAAGCAGGCGCCCAAGGCGCAGGGTTTCTTCGGCGAGCTGTTCGGCTGGAAGAAGCAGGACGTCCCGATGCCGGGCGGTGACTACACGATGATCGCACTCGGCGACCGCACGATCGGTGGCTACCTCGACACGCCCGAGGGTGTGCCGACGCAGGCGCACTGGCTCACGCACCTCCGCGTCGCCAATGCAGATGCGGCTGCCGCCAAGGTGAAGTCGCTCGGCGGTACGATCATGAAGGAGCCGTTCAAGGTCGGCGAGTTCGGGACGATGGCCATCGCGATCGATCCGCACGGTGGTGCGTTCGCACTGTGGCAGCCCGCGAAGACCGAGCCCGATGCCGCACCGAGCGATCATGCGTTCTGCTGGAACGAGCTGTACTCGAAGGATCCCGCCGCGTCGGTCGCGTTCTACAGCGCCGTTGGTGGCTTCACGGTGAAGCAGCAGGACATGCCCGGGATGGGCGCCTACTACGTGCTCGAGGCCGGCGGTCAGCCGCGCGCCGGCATCATGGCGTCACCGATGCCGCAGGCGCCGCATGCCTGGTTGCCATACGTCGCCGTGGCGAATGCCGATGCAACGGCTGACAAGGCGAAGCGCCTCGGCGCCACGTCCCTGGTACCGCCGACGGACATCCCGGGCGTCGGCCGGTTCTCGATCATCGTCGATCCGCAAGGCGCGACGATCGGCATCCTGCAGGCCGAAGCCCAGGGCTAGCGCCGGCGCGCGATCATCAGGATCGCGCCCTGCACCGTGATCGTCAGCTTGTGCACAGCGGCCACGGTGCAGGCCACTTGATCCCACGGCACGCGCTTGAGGCGCAGTGTCACGCGACCACTGACGTCGTCCGGCACGACGAGGTTGACCTTCCCGACATCGGCGAGCAGCCGGAACACGTCCTTGATGTCGGCGTCCTTGACGTCGAGATCGAGCGTCGCGCCGCGGTACTTCGCGCCCGGTGTGCAGAGCTCGCGATCGGCGGCGGCAGGCGTCGATGCGAGGACGATTCCGAGCACGACCAGAAGCGACGATCCCATCACGTCCAGTGTACCGTTCCCCGTGCCCTTGCAGCTGCCCTTTCAGCCGCCCGTCGCACCGATGCTCGCCAAGCTATCGACCGAGATGCCCTCGGGCGAGAACCTGATCTACGAGCCGAAGTGGGATGGCTTTCGCGCGCTCGTGTTCAAGAGCGGTGACGACATCTACATCCAGAGCCGCGACGAAAAACCGCTCTGTCGTTACTTCCCCGAGCTCGAGGTCTCGCTGCGCGCGGCCGCCCTCCCCGCACGCTGCGTCCTCGACGGGGAGATTGTCATCGTCACGGGCGACCGCCTCGACTTCGAAGCGCTGCTGCTGCGGATCCACCCCGCGGTGTCGCGGGTGAAGATGCTGGCGGAGGAGAAGCCATCTGCCTTTGTTGCGTGGGACCTGCTCGCCCTGGGTGACGAGGATCTCCGCGCCGTCCCGCAGGGCGAGCGCCGCAAGCGGCTCGAGGTCGAGCTCGCGAATGTCGTGCCGCCGGTCTACCTGACGCCCGCGACGCGCGATCGCGAGGTCGCGAAGCGCTGGTTCGACGAGTTCGAAGGGGCCGGGCTCGACGGCGTGATCGCCAAGCCGGACTCGATCGGCTACCAGCCGGGCAAGCGCGCCATGCTGAAGATCAAGCACCAGCGCACGGC
>JACCQV010000895.1 GCA_013813945.1 Deltaproteobacteria bacterium
CGCGTCAGCCACGCGTAGCCTTCGGCCTGATAGTCGCGGAGGATCCCGTCGAGGCCCTTCGGGCGCTTCGGCACGAGCGTCGCCGCCGCGGTGAGCCGCTCGGTCAGCCGCGTCCAGTCCGGGCCTGCCTCGACCTGCGCGCCAGCTTCGGCGAGCGCGCGGACCGCCGGCACTGCGCCCGGTGACAGCTCGAGGCGGTTGCGAGTCGTGAACGTCTGATCCGCGATCGCACGCAGGCGGTCACGCAGGGTCGCGGACAGCTCGACCCAGCGATCGCTATCGACGCGCACGAAGCGCTGCTGCCGGCGCACGGCATCGAGCAGCACCGCGAGCTCGAGTCGGCCGGCCTCGATCTTGAGGTCGCCGCTGATTCCGAACCAGTCGCGCTTCTTCTCGACCGTGACGCGCAGCGCCTCGGCGGACGCCGCGCTCGCGACATGCGGTCGCACATCGATCCACTCCGCTTCGAGCCCCGCGGGTAACGAGCCCTGCAGCATCGCGACGAGCGCGAGTGCGGCTTCCGTATCGCCGATCCGGAAGCAGTACGGCGGGCCCTCTTCGGCGCTCTCGAGTGGTAGCTGTGCGAGCAGCGCACGGGCGTGGGCGTCCTCGCCCGAGAGCGTGCGGCGGATGTAGCCGCGCTCGCCATCGCGCGCGAGCAGCACATCCCGCGGGCCCGAGCCGGGATGGAACAGAGGTGCGCCCGCACCCGGTCGAACGAACAGCTCGGCCTCGAGCGTGACGTCGGGGAGCAAGCGCAGTCGCACGACCGTCGCAGCCTCGGATACGAGCTCCTTGCCCTTGAGCTGCTGCGGTACGTCGAGCGGCAGCCGAGCCTCGAGCTTGCCGAGCCGCTCGAGCAGCTGCGCGTGACTCTCGGGCGGGAACGCATCGCCGTGCTTGTCGAGCACGCTCCACAGCTGGCGCGCATCCTCGCTGACCTCGATCAACAAGCAGCGACGTGCTTCGGGCTCGAGGCAGAGCAGCGGCTCGCCCGGCGCGAATGCCGTGAGCAGCGGTGCGAGCAAGCGCGGGCTGAACCGAGCACCCCCGACCGACGGCTCGAGTCGGATGTGATCCCCCGAGGCGAGCGCGGTGAACCCGAGCGGGAGCCGCACGAGCTCGATCGGCTCGTCCGGATCCGCATCGCACAGGATGCGCGGATGGCCTGCGAGGGCGAGGAACGCACGCACGGCGTACGTGCCCGCCGCTCGCGATCCTGGCGTCCATGCGGCGACGTGCTCGGCGACGAGCCGATCGCGCTCGGTCAGCGCATCGCGGTGGTCGTCGAGGAGGCGCGCCGAGGACATCCGTGCACCAGCGGTGAGCCCTCCCCGCTTCGTTTGCTTCTTGACCGTCGGCGTCAGGGTCCAGCTGCCCATCTGCTCCTCGATCTGCCACCAGACCTCGATCGCGACGCGCGGCTTCGCGACCTTCGCGTCGAGGAGCGCCATCGCCTGCAGTGCGCGCGACCAGCCGGGCCGCAGGAGCTCACGCGCGAGGATCCCCGCGGTCTCGGCGCGCGCGGGATCGGCCACCAGATCGAGCGTCGCATCGAGCAGCGCGAGTGCGTGCGTGCAGTGGCCATCGCGCGCCTTGCACGCGCACTCGATCCGGGGCTCACCGGAACCATTCACCGTCATCCGTGTCGCCAGCGCAAACGTCCCGTAATCGGGGCTCGACCGCACGATCCTCGTCGGCTCGCTCCACGTCACCGCGGCCGATCCGGCGTCGAATCCCCAGCTCCCGGCGGCGCGGGCCGCACGTGATCGCGGAGCCGCCGTCGCACGCACGCTTCGCCTGATCGCGACGAGCCGCGACCACAGCGGCATCAGCGCCGGATCCCGAGCCACCTCCTCTCGCTCGGCTTCCTCGGCGATCCCGGTTCGAACGATCGCCGCGCTCTCGACGAGCAGCGCATGCGCCGCAGCCGCGAGCTCGAGATCGAGACCACGCGAGGCGACGAACCGGAAGGCACCATCGCGCGAGCCGATGTCGCGCACGCTGAGCCGCGCGAGTGACGATCGGATCCAGACGTCCTGCCCCGCGCTCAGCGCGAGCGCGGGCCACAGCACCTCCGCCGACAGATCGAGCGCGAACGTCACGCGGTGCTCCGCCGCGAACGCCGACATCTCGGCGCGCGTTGCGAACATCCGCGGCGAGGCGAGCTGGGGTGTGGAGCCGTCCTTCTGCGGCTCCGGCGCGGCAAGCTCTCGCTGCGCGAGGTACGACAGGCCGACCGCGACGGCGTGCTTGCAGATCGGATCCTGGACGGGGCACGTGCAGTCGGCGATCAGGCCCGTCCGATTCGCGCTGACCCGCACGTGATAGCGCTCGCTGCCGTCGACCAGCCCGTCGAGCGTGTCACCGTCACGGACGCACGAGATCACGCGGCCCTCACGCCAGTATCGATCGCCGCGCGCGTACGCGTAGCCGGCGTGCGCCCGCAAGTACTGCGGGGTGAGGAGCGAATCGACCGACACGATGCCGCGCAGTCTAGCCGACGCCGACGCCGTTGGTGCGCGCTCAGTCGATGACGAGGTTGACCGGTCCGCCGGCATCGGGGCCGAGGCCGATGTAGCCGACGCCCGCGGCCAGCGTGAACACGTAGCGACCCTTGATCGTCGGACAGGCATCAGAGCTCATGGCAGTGCTCTTCGGCGGGACCGCAGCGCTCGCGGAGGTCTGCGCCATCAGGGGCACGGCGCGATCGAGATACATGATGTGCTCGCGCGCGCTTGTCGCATCGAACTTGACGTAGCCGATGCCGGTCGCCGGCAGCGTGATCATGTAGGACTGCGCGTCGCTGAGCACGGCGGGCGTCCCCGTATCCTTGCTGATCGTCGCAACGACCGGGACGTACGGTCCCATCTCGAGGGCGGCGCACGCGGTGACGTCCTCGGCCGGTGGCGGATCGTCGCCGCAGGCGGCGAGCGTGGCGAGGACGAGGGCGAGAGCGGCGGCGGTCTTCATGACCCGAGGACCATAGCTCAAGGAACGGTCACCATGAACGTGACCTGGGCGTCGGACGACCCGCCGATCGCCGCGAACCCGCCCGCCTTGACCTGCGCCGCGAGGTCCGCCGTCTTGATCGGGTTGTCGTTCACGGGCGGCAAATGGCGCAGCGTCACGATCAGCGTGCCGGTGCCGCGCGCCGCGACGAACCGGTTCGCCAGCCCGATCGGCAGGCCGTTCGCATCCATGTCGAGGTAGCTGTGCACCAGAGCTCCGTCGATCGACGTGCCGGTGAAGAACACCTGGTGCTCGTCACTCTCGTCGCGGATCTCCTCGGTGATCTCCTCGGGCGGCGTCTCCAGCCCGTTCTGGAACCGGACGCCGGTCGTGTACATCATGCTCGCCGCGAGGTCGATCGGATCGATCGTCGGTGGATCGCCGCCGTCGCCATCCGGGTCCGTGAAGGCCGCGGTGACGGTCGCGCCACCACCCATCGGGACGAAGTCGAGGATCACCGTCGTGATCAACTCGGGCGGCTCTTCCGTAGGGCCGTCGTCGCCGCACGCAGCGAACACAGAGAGAAGCAGAAGAAATCTCATGACGGGTCCTTTCCGAAGTGCATCGATAGCCGCGCCATCACTTGCCAGCCCGGCTGGTCGGCGAAGTAGCGGAGCAAGCTCGTGTAGTCGCGGTAGCGCGTGTCGAGAAGGTTGGTCCCGACGAGCGCGACCTTGACGACGTGCTCGCCGACCTTTGCCTCGCCGCCGGCTTCCGCGCCGAGGAGAAAGTACGGATCGGGTGGGACTGCAAAGTCAGCGGCGAGATCGAACGACCGCTGGCGGCGAACGTAGGTACCCGACAGCGTGATGAAGCCGTTCCGCACACCGCCGAAACCGGGAGGCTTGGCCGTGATCGTTCCGCGAAACCGATCCGGTGGGATG
>JACCQV010000667.1 GCA_013813945.1 Deltaproteobacteria bacterium
GAGGTAGTGGAGCGCGGTCGCGAACAGGATGTGCCCGTTCTGGACATGCCCGAGCTCGTGCCCGATCGCAGCGACCAGCTCATCGTCCGTCAGCTTCTCGGCGAGCTCGAGGTTGACGATCAGATGCGGCGAGTCATCGGTCCCGAGCACCTTGACCTTGATCGACGAGGTCGGCGCGGCGAACACCACCGGTACCTTCACCTTGAGCGCGGCTCCGGCTCGCTTCGCGGCCTCGAACACGCGCGGGTACTGTTGGTCGTTGACCTTGACCGCGGTGCCGAGGAGCTCGGTGCGGGCGACGTCGCGCCACAGCCGGGTCGTCGCCTCGAGGGCCATGGTCACGGGACGCGCCATCGCCAGGGTGCGGCGGAACTTGCGCTCGCCCACGAACGCATACGCCGCGCCTTCGCGCGCCGACTGCTCCATGTTGCCCCGGCGGATTGCGATCCATTTCGCGAAATCGAAGTCCACGCCTACCGACATACGCGCAGTATAGCCACTCAGGCCTCGTTCGCTCGTTCCGTGCGCCGTGCGATTCGACCGCGAGCGATGGCGAGCAGGACGAGCCCGAGGAGGACGGCAAACCACAGCGTCGCGAGTCGCGTGAGGAGCGTCGCATCGAGAGCCGTCGCCTGGTCGATTCGCGCGGCGCTCTGGACCAACAAGATGGTCATTGCTCCCTCCGTGACACCTAGCCCTCCGGGCAGGAACGACAGTGCACCCGCGATCGAGGTCGCCGCGTAGATCACCATCGCGAGCCCGAGGTCGACTTGCGTGCCCGGAAAGGCATTGCAGATCAGCGCGAAGCCGACACACTCGCAGGCCCAGGAGGGCATGGCGATTGCCGTCGCGATCCCGAGCCGAGCCGGCCGGCACAGGGATGCGAGCCCGTCGTAGACCTTGTGCAGTGGCTCGCGAAACTTGCGGGTCAGCGCGGGGCGAGTCACGAGATCGATCAGCGCGTTGGTGGGGCGCGGCCATGCGAGCAACACGAGGCCGAGGAAGATGATGCTCCCGGCGGCAAGGACGAGTGTCGTCTGGACGCCGAACACGGCGACCCCGATGATCGCGAGCGACAGCAGCGCGATCAGATCGGTCACTCGCTCCGCGACGACGATCGGCGCAGTTTGCGTCGGTGGAATGTCGTGGAGCTCGCGGAGCAGGTAGCTCTTGACGAGCTCGCCGAGCTTCGCCGGTGTGATCGACAGGGACAGGCCCGCGCCGAACACGAGCGCGCTCGAGCCGACGGGAACCGAGACGCTCTGCCACTTCAGATAGAGCTGCCAGCGCAAGAACCGGATCACGTAGTTCGTCAGCGACAGCCCGAGCGCGGCGAAGAACGCCCACCATCCGAAGCTCCCGAGCCGGTCACCGAGCTCCCGGACATCGCCCACCATGACGATGGCGGCGACGGCGATCACGACGACGATCGCGACCCAGATCCAGCGGCGCACGCGCTTTGGTATCACGACGTCGCTTGACGTTGGGAAGCGGGGAGGCGTAGCGTGCCGGCCATGAGCAAGGCGCAACCGACCGGATCCGCTCGCATCCTCGTCGTCGACGATGATCCTGAGATCGTCACCATGCTCAGCACGCGGCTGACCAAGCGTGGCTACAAGGTCTCGACGGCCGCTGATGGTCATCAGGCACTCGAGCTCGCCAAGAGCGAGCGCCCCGACCTGATGCTGCTCGACGTGATGATGCCCGGCAAGTCGGGCTGGGAAGTCGCGCGCGCGCTCAAGCAGGACCCCACGACGCAGGGGATCAAGATCGTGATGGTCACCGCCATCGGCGAACAAGTGAACGAGATCACGTCGCCGCTCTACGGAGCGGACGCACACATCGACAAGCCGTTCGAGTTCGATCGCCTCGAGAAGGTCATCGTCTCGCTGGTCGGCCGAGCGCTCTAGCTAAGCTAGCCCTTGAGGGCGCTGATGGCCTTGCCGGCCTTCTGGTGCCACGGGCTCTTCGAATCGACCATTCGCTGAACCTCGACGTACTTCGCTTTCGCAGCGGCAGGGTCGGAGCTCTGCAGAGCCTGGCCTTCTTTGTACAGGTCGCCGGCCTTCTGCTCGAGGCTCGAGCGCACACCCTGCGTGGTGGAGTTGCCGTTGCCCGAGCTCTCGGCGATCCCGACTGCCTGCTTCGCCTTGACGTAGTCCTTGCCGGCCATGAAGGCGACCGCGGCTTTCGGCGCGATTGCACCCATGCGCGCGTTGATCTCCGACGTGTACTCACCGCCGAGGCTGTTGTCGAACGTCTTCGCCGCGGTGAGCGCGACCCACGCATCCTTCGCGCTGGTCCCGGGCGCCATGCCGGTATTGTAGTTCTTGCCGAACGACGAGTAGTAGATCGCCTTGGTCCGCAGCTCCTTGGCCTGTTCCGGATCGCCCGCGCTCTTCGATGCAGCGAGCAGGACGGTCCCTGCATCGGCGAACTTCTTGTTCTTGTACAGACCCTCGGCCTTGGTGCGCGCGCCATCGGAGTCGCCCATGGCGACGCGCTTGGGCGGCGGATCCTTCTTCCGCGGTTCCTCGTCGGGCGGATCCTTCGGCGGCGGATCCTTCTTCACGACCTTTGGTGGATCCTTCTTCCTTGAATCCTTTTTCGACGAGTCCTTCTGCGTGACCTTGGCCGGCTCGACCTTGGCCGGCTCGACCTTGGCTGGCTCGACCTTGGCCGGCTCGACCTTGGCCGGCTCGACCTTGGCCGGCTCGACCTTGGCCGGCTCGACCTTGGTCGGGGGCACTTCTCCTTTGAGAGCGGTCGCGAGCTTGTTGTCCGGCTTGGACGGCGGCTGGTTCGCAGGCGGGATCGGCTGGCTCGTGACCTTTGGTTCCGTCTTCGACGGCGACACGCTCAGCTTCGGATCGCCCTTCGGCGTCGTCGCGGTGTTCTCCGAGGTCTTCACCGTTGCCGAGCCGTTGCCGTCGGGCGGCTTCGGCGCCTTGCCTCCACCGGCGCCCTTGATGATCGCGACCGTCGCGATCGCCGCGAACAGCGCGAGTCCTGCTCCGCCGAGGATCAGCTTCGTCCGCCGCGGGATCGCCGGCGCGTTGTAGCCCTGCGGCACCATGACGGGCATGCCCCCGTACGGCGTCGGCGGGACGAGCGTGGTCGACGGTGCATCACGGCCCGGCGCGCCGTTGACGACCAGCATCTGCGCCATGTTCTGCTGCGGCCCACCGTTGGAGTAGGCGTTGAACATCTGCGGCTGCCCGCCCTGACCGGGGAGCGTCGGCGGCAGCGATCCGGGGAGCGGTATGCCCATCGCGTCGCCGAGCATCGTCGGCGTGTTCGGCGCCATGGGGCGCGTGCTCTGCTGCTGCGGCATCGGCAGCGTCGTCGCCGGAAGCGGGCCACCCATCGGGTTGGTCATGGCTGCCGATGACGCCGGTCCAGGGATCGCGCCGGTCATCGCGGCCGAGAGCGGTCCAGGCATCGCACCGGTCGGCGGATACAGCGGCGGCGATTGCAGCGACGACGGAGAGCGCGGCCGCAGCGGTGCCGGCGGCGGCATCGTCTTCGCGCGCGGAGCCGGGATCGGTAGCGAGCTGGAGGGGAGGTGCGAGGGCGTGGCGAGCTCCTCGGAGCGCAGGGGCTTGCCTGCGACGGTCGACATCTCCTCGTCGTCGTCGTCGTCGTCGTCGTCCATCGGATCGTCGACGTCGAAGCTCGACCGCGAGCGTGGCGGGCCGTTCGGGAGCTCGAAGCGAAACGTCGTGTTACCGATCTCGATCGCGTCACCGTTCGCGAGCATGAACGGGTGGTCCTCGAGGTTGCCGTTGACCAGCGTGCCGTTGCCCGAGCCACGGTCGACGAGGACCCACGCACCGGCCTCGTGCCGCAGATCGAAGTGCTTGCGCGACACCGCGATGTCGGTGAGCACGATGTCGTTCTCGACGGCGCGCCCGATCGTGTACGTCTTGCCCGGGACGACCGCGACCTCCTGTCCGCTGTCATTGCCGGCGGTCACGACGAGCCGCGCCTGCAACGTCGGCGGGGTGACGAGCGACAGCGCAGCGAGCCCGTTCGGATCGTCGACCGTCAGCTCGTCGAGGCCGGCGTTCGTCGAGGTCTCGCTCGTGCTCGCCGGCGGCCGTCGCGGTGGCTCGACCCCGAGTGCGCGGATTCGATCCGCGACCTCGCCCTGCTCGACCGTCGTGCTGGGGTCGTCCTCCCAGCCGGATTCGATCGTCGTCTTGTCCTCTTCTTCGCCTGTGCCGGTCTGTGCCGAGAACGGGGACGTAGCTGTGGCCTTCGGCACCACGTGCGCAGATACGCGCTGTGGCGCTCCAATGTTAGGAGCCCGGCCCATCACGTAAATTGTACGGGGCGTAACCCCGGTGATCAATGACAGCTCTCCAGAGGTGTCCTACCTTTCACCCCATGCTGGTTCCCGTAGCCCGCCAGGGCGTTCTCGAGCAATTCGACCTTGTTCCGAGCAAGATCATCGGCATCGGCGTCAATTATCGTGCCCACGCCGTCGAGATGGGGAAGGCAATACCCGAGGAGCCGCTCATGTTCCTCAAGCCCCGCTCGGCGCTCCTCCCCGACGGCTCCCCCATCGAGCGGCCCTCCGGGTACGACGCCGTCGACTACGAGGGCGAGCTCGGCGTCGTGATCGGGCAGCGCGCGCGCCGGGTCTCTCGCGAGCGCGCACTCGATTTCGTTCTCGGGTTCACCTGCGTCAACGACGTCACCGTCCGCGATCTGCAGAAGAAGGACGGCCAGTGGTCGCGCGCGAAGGGCTTCGACACGTTCTGTCCGCTCGGCCCCCGGATCGTCGCGGGCCTCGATCCATCCGCTCTGCGGATCGTCACGCGCGTCAACGGCGCCGTTCGCCAGGACTCGTCGACATCGGATCTGATCTTCGATGTGCCCGCCCTGATCGCGTTCGTCAGCTCGCACATGACGCTCGAGGTGGGCGACGTGATCTCGACCGGCACCCCCGCTGGCGTCGGCAACCTGGTGCCCGGTGATGTGGTCGAGGTCGAGATCGAAGGCATCGGTACGCTGCGCAATCCGGTGATCGCGCGCCCGTGACCGACCCTGCACGCGAGCCGATCGTGATCGGCATCGGTGGCAACATCGGAACGCACGACGAGATCCTCGAGCGCTTCATCGCGGCGCGGCTGGCGCTCAGTGCGCTCGTCGACGTCCGCTCCGCATCGTTGTACCGGACGGCTCCGGTCGGTCCGTCGCAGCCGCCGTTCCTCAACACCGCGTTGCGCCTGCGGCTCCCCGATGCCGAGCCCCGCGAGCTGATCGCGACCCTGCTCGAGATCGAACGCCTGCTCGGCCGCGACCGCGATCGCGAGGAGCGCTGGGGCCCGCGCCCGATCGATCTCGACATCCTGGTCTGGGGCGCGCGGGTGATCCGGACCCCCGAGCTCGAGGTTCCGCACCCTCGTCTCGTCGAGCGTCGGTTCGCGCTCGCGCCACTCGCGGATCTGCTGCCCGACGGCGAGGTCCCGGGCCACGGTCCCATCGCCGCGCTGCTCGAGCGCGTGCGCGATCAGCCGATCGAGCACCTCTCGTCGACCTGGTAGTCAGCGCGCCGCGAGCTTCGCGAGGTTCGTGCGGTGCGTGTAGATCAGCAAGACCAGCGTGCCGATCGCGAGGGTCGCCGAGTAGCTGTCACCGCGCGCCAGCAGGAGACCGCTGATCGTGGCGACGGCGGCGAGCGATCCGAGCGCCGGCACTCGCGTGACCTTCAGGATCACCACGAACACGATCACCGAGATCGCGACGAGCTCCGGGCACAGCACGAGGAACACACCGAGTGCGGTCGCGACACCTTTCCCGCCCTTGAGCTCGAGGAACGGCGAGAAGCAGTGGCCGAGGATCGCCGCCGCGCCGCACGCGATCACGATCCACGGATCGCCGACATTCGTCAGCGCGAACCACGTCGGTGCCGCGCCCTTGGCCGCGTCGAGCAGGAGCACCACCGCGCCGGGAATCGGTCCGAGCACCCGCGTCACGTTGGTCGCGCCGATGTTGCCGCTCCCCTTGGCCTGGATATCGACCCCCAGCCCGCGCGCGATCAGCACGCCGAACGGGATCGCCCCGACGAAGTACGCGCAAAGGACGAGCAGGTACTGCACGCGGGGAACATGCCATGCGAGGGGGGCGTCGGGGGCGAGCCGCGCTGGACGGGGCTTGAGCCGTGCCGAATGCTCGAGCCCCGTCCAGGGCACACGTGTTCCAGATCTGAGCCACGAAGCCACGAAGGCCACGAAGCAGAACGAAGGTTTCGGCTTCGCCGATCGGACATGTGCGGCTGGAGCACTCCCTGAGGGCGAAGCCGAAAAACCTCTGCTTCGTGGCCTTCGTGGTTTCGTGGCTCACCGCTGGGGCCTGCGAGTCCGCTGGGCACGCGCCCGCGGGGCACGCGAGTGCACATCACGCAGCCGACCTATGCGGAGCCGGGGGCCGCGGCCCACCAGCGTCGCACCTGCTCGATCGAAGAGCTCCGTGGCAATCCGACCGGCAGCGTCTCCATGAATACCTTGCCGTAGCCGCGCGTGACGATCCGGCCGTCGAGGATCGCGACGATGCCTCGATCATCGCGCCGGCGGATCAGCCGGCCGAATCCCTGCTTGAGCGCGATCGCGGCGGCCGGGAGCTGGATCGTGGCGAACGGATCCTCGCCCGCCTCCGCTCGGGCCTGCATGCGCGCCGCGATCAGCGGATCGGTGTGCGGGGCGAACGGCAGCCGATCGATCACGACGAGGCTGAGCGCATCACCGGGTACGTCGACGCCTTCCCAGAACGAGCTCGTTCCGAGCAGGACAGCATTCGGTGTCGTCCGGAACCGATCGATCAGGGTTGCTCGAGGCGCTTCGCCCTGGACGAGTCGTGGGAAGGGCAGGGCGGCGAGGCGCGCCGTCGCCTCGCGCAACGCGCGGTGGCTGGTGAACAACAGGAAGGCACGTCCGGTCGTGATTGCGAGAAGCTCGGTGACACGCTCGGCGGCCGCTGCCGAGAACCCGTCGTTGACGGGAGGAAGATCGCGCGGAACGTAGAGCATCGCCTGGCGGGCGTAGTCGAACGGGGAGCTGACGAGGAGCTCCTCGGCATCATCGAGCCCGAGTCGCGTCCGCGTGTACGCGAAGTCGCCGGCTGCGGTCAGCGTGGCGGACGTGAAGATCGGCGTCGGCCCCGCGGTGATGATGTGGCGGCGCACCAGGTCCGCGACATCGATCGGCGACGCCGAGAGGAAGGTCCCGGTACTGCGTGCTTCGCCCCAGTAGACGTGGCTCTTCTGCCGCTGCTCCGCGATCGTCGCGAGGTCGTCGCGCAGCTCGCGAGCCCGGCGCGCGAGCCCGCTCAACGACGCGCGTGCTCCGGCATGCGAGCTCTCTTCCTCGTCGGGCGGCGGCTCGGACTCGGCCTCCGCGGTTCGTGCGAGCTCTTCGAGCGCGGTGTCGAGCCGGAACCATGCGGTCTGGCGCTCGGGGTGCTCGAACATCCCGCTCGGCATCGGGACGCGGCCGGCATCGTGCTCGTCGGCCGCGATCAACGCGGAGCGGAGCTGCGAGAACAGCGCGATCCCGGATCGCTCGACCGCCTGGATCATGTCGACGCTCGCTCGCCCCGTCCACAGCGGCATCCGTGCGAGTGACAGGTGCGCATCGCGGACGAGCTCTGCCAGTTTCGCGGTCGAGATCCGGGCGCCGAAGTGCTCGGTCGCGACATCCTCGAGCTGGTGCGCCTCGTCGAAGATCACCGCATCGTGATCCGGCAAGACCTTCGCCCCCGGATTGATCGCGCGCAGCGCGCGGTCGGCGAAGTAGAGGTGATGGTTGACGAGGATCAGCTGCGCGGACTCTGCCGCACGCCGTGCCTGCGTGATGAAGCAGCGCTCGAAGTACGGACAGCGGGGACCGATCCGCGCGTCCGGCGTGGTCGTCACCTCGGTCCACAGCGGCGCACCCTCGGCCAGCCACTCGACCTCCGCGCGATCTCCCGTCTCGCTGTTCTCCGACCAGTCGGCGAGGGATCCGAGCGAGACATCGATCTTCGTCACAGCGCCGCCGCGCGACATCGCCTCGGCCAGCTTGCGCTTGCACACGTAGTTGCCGATGCCCTTGAGCACGACGGCCGAGAACGGCTTGGCGAGGATCGAGCGCAGCAGCGGAACGTCATGGCGCGCGATCTGATCCTGCAGCGTGCGCGTTCCGGTCGACACGACGATCCGCTTGCCCGACTGCAGCGCGGGCACGAGGTACGCGAGTGTCTTGCCCGTGCCGGTGCCGGCCTCGACGATCAACGGCCGCTCGTCGGCGATCGAGCGCGCCACCGCCTCGGACATCGCCCGCTGTTCGGCGCGGTCTTCGTAGTGCGGAATCGCGCGCTGCAGGCCCCCGCCCGGCGCGAGCAGATCGATCACCGCGACGCCTTCTCGACGTGACCGCTGGTGCCGAACCGGCGCGCGAGCTCAGCGAACACGCTCTCGATCGGGATCCGCCGCGCGGTCAGCGCCACCATGACGTGGAACAGCAGATCCGCGGTCTCGTGGATGACCTTGTCGTCGTCCCCTGCGGGCAGCTCCGCCGCGAGCTCTCCGCTCTCCTCGGCAATCTTCGCGAGGATCTTCGGCATCCCCGCGTCGAGCAGCGAGCGCGTGTAGCTCTTCTCGGGCGTCGCCGCGTCGCGCCGTGCCGCCAGGATCTGCGCGAGCCGTACGATGATCTGAGCCCCGTCTGCCTCGGGGCCCGGAGTGAATCCAGGCCCCTCCATGGTGGGCGCAGGAACCCCGTCGTCCTCGGTGCTGTCATCGTGCGTGAAGAAGCACGTCGGCGCGCCCGTGTGACACGCAGGACCTGCCGGCCGCGCACGCACGAGCACCGTGTCGCGATCGCAATCGAGTCGGAGCTCGATCAGCGCGAGCGTGTTCCCCGACGTCTCGCCCTTCTTCCACAACGCCTGCCTCGAGCGCGACCAGAAGTGGACGACGCCGGTCTCTCTCGTCAGCCGCAGCGCCTCCGCGTTCATCCACGCGACCATCAGCACGGTGCCGGCTGCCGCATCCTGCACGACGCACGGGACCAACCCGCGATCGTCATACTGCGGCTCGATCATGGCCGTACGTTCACCGTCGGGGATCGCGCTGTCAAGATCTGCGACGACCGTCAGGGGCGAACGGCGAGGCCGCGTGCGGCGAGGAACGCTTTTGCCTCGGCAATCGTGTGGCGGCCGAAGTGGAAGATCGACGCGGCGAGCACGGCATCGGCGCCGGCCTCGAGCCCGGCCGCCAGGTGCGCGAGCTCCCCGACACCACCGGATGCGATCACCGGGATCGAGACCGCGCTCGACACGGCCGTGAGCAGCTCGGTATCGTAGCCCGTGCCGGTCCCGTCGCGGTCCATGCTCGTCAGCAGCAGCTCGCCCGCGCCGAGGTCAGCAACGCGCTGGCACCACGCCAGAACGTCGAGGCCTTCGGGATCGCGCCCGCCCCGGCTGAACACCTCCCACCCCGTCGTCGCGCGGCGCTTCGCATCGACAGCGACGACCAGCGCCTGGCAGCCGAACCGGCTCGCGATCTCACGGATGAGCTCGGGCGTGCGGATCGCCGCGGTGTTGAGCGCGATCTTGTCGGCGCCCGCATCGAGCAGGCGCTCGGCATCCGCGACCGAACGCACGCCACCACCGACCGTGAGCGGCGTGAACACCTGATCGGCGGTGCGCGCGACGATGTCGACGAGGGTGGACCGTCCCTCGGGCGCGGCCGAGATGTCGAGGTAACAGATCTCGTCGGCCCCCTGGGCGTCGTATTCGGCCGCCTGCTCGACGGGATCGCCCGCGTCACGTAGCGCCAGGAAGTTGATCCCCTTCACCACGCGGCCATCCTTGACGTCGAGGCACGGGATGATTCGCCGCGCGAGCATCAGGAGTGTCCGTGCGCGACGTGCGCGGCCTCGGCCACCGTGAAGCGCTTGTCGTAGAGCGCGCGGCCGACGACGACCGCGTAGACGTTGGCATCGCGAAGGCGCACGAGATCATCGAGCTCGCCGACCCCGCCGGATGCGATGACGTCGCAGCTCACCGCGTGCGCGAGCGCGGACGTCGCCGCGACGTTCGGCCCGTGGCGCAGGCCATCGCGGGCGATGTCGGTGTACAGCAGTGCAGCCGCTCCCCACGCCGCTGCACGAGTGCCGAGCTCGAT
>JACCQV010000673.1 GCA_013813945.1 Deltaproteobacteria bacterium
CTCGTGTCAGCTCGACGATACCGTCGATGGCAACGGACGGCCGCTCGCGAGCTGCGCGGCGCAGAACGCCGGACGACCCGCGAGCGCGTCGTGTGCCGCCGATGCCGACTGCCGCAACGGCACCTGCGCGCTCGGACGCTGCGTCGATCTGTGCGATCAGACACGCGACTGCGGCGCTGGCACCAGCTGCATGGGGATCCCACGGGTCCATTCCCCGCCGCAGCCCGCCGACGGCGCGATGTTCGACGGCTGCCTGCCGTCGAACGGCTCGGTGACCTGGACGATCCCGGTGCTCGGCCCGGCGACCGAGATCTTGCTGCCCGTTCCTGGGGGCGCACGGTCGGCGACGGTGGTGTTCCGCGTCGACGATGTCGCGCAGACCGTCGGCGCATCACAGGTGATCGCTCCCACTGACTCCGTGCTGGCGCCCAGCTACATCAAGCCGTGCACGCCCGGACCCGCCTGCGACGAGTCGGTCGCGCGGAGCCAGTACTTCAGCCAGCGCTTGCGCCACCTGCCCGAGCCCGGGCAGTCCGTGCTGCAGATTCCGGCGAGCTCCACCACCCCACTCGAGCCGGGCGCGTACCGGATTCGCGTGTCGTCATTTCGCTCCAACGGCTCGGCCGGCTCTGCGATCCCGCACGTCACGGCGATCATGAAGATGGATACGGCCGTGATCCTCGACCTCCACTTCTACTTCCTCGACCTCGACGATCATCCCTGCAAGGCCGCGTTCGCTGACCAGCGCATCGAGGCGAATACCGCGCAGACGGCGTCGTACTTTCAGAATGAGTACCTCGGCGAGCTGCTCGCGATCTTCGCGGGTGGTGGTCTTTCGCTCGGCGCGACGACGTACGAGGACGTCCCCAACCATCCTGATCTCGACGGACTTGCCGTCGCAGACGCGGGCTCGCTGCTCTCGCTCGGTGCGCGCGGCACCGGGATCAACGTGTTCTTCGTGCGCACGCTGTC
Organism: Deltaproteobacteria bacterium; assembly: GCA_013813945.1. Classification (GTDB taxonomy): domain Bacteria; phylum Myxococcota_A; class Polyangia; order Haliangiales; family Haliangiaceae; genus JABFXX01. Next base: position 973 of record JACCQV010000673.1, read on the forward strand.
GCCGGTCGGCCTGCAGGCGTTCGGGCCGAACCCAGGTCCGGCAGGCCTCGGCGGCACGCGGCAATCAGGTGTGATCATCGGTGTCGACACGCTTTGCTACCGGTCGTGGACGCAGCTTGCGCGGCTGACGGCGCACGAGGTCGCGCGTTACATGGGCCTCTATCACAACGTCGAGCTCGAGGTTGGCCAGCACCCCACGTGGCGCGATCCGATCGACGACAGCGATGACTCGCGCAACAACCTGATGTTCTTCTCCGAGCTCGGCGGGTTCGATCTGAGCGCGGGCCAGCGCTCGATCCTCACGAAGAGCGCGGTGCTGCGGTGAAGCGCAGCGTGCTCGCTGGGGTCCTTGCGCTCGGTGTGTCCGCGGCGGCGTATGGCGATGCACTCGTACTGTCACAACCTGTGATCAACGCGCTCACGCCGATCGATTCGATCCCGTCGAGCAATCAGCTCAATAGCGTGTTCAATGGCAGCGAGACCGAAGCGCTCTCGAACCTCACGGCGATCGCGCTGTCACAGGGAACCGTCGATCTCGGCGTTCAGCTTCGCGCGATCCGCGCGCTCACTCACTACTGCAGGACGCCCTGCGGGACGCATGAAGCACACGTGGCGCTCGAGACGATCGCCACGACCCCCAGGTACCGGGACGCCCAGGCCGGGAGTGACCTGCTCGTGCTGCGGGCGGCGCTCGAGGCGCTCGGGGTTCTCCGGATCCCGGGGGACGTCGCGATCCTGGTTCCACAGCTCGATCATCCGAGCCGGGACATCCGGGCTGCCGCCGCCCACGCCCTGCGGGATCTCGGAAACACACAGGCGATCCCGGCCTTACGGGCTCGCTACCAGCTCGAACAGAGCGACCAGGTGAAGATCGCAATCTCGAACGCCCTCCGGGTCCTGGGCCAGCCGATCCAGTAGCCGCCGCAGAATCCGTGGGCCGGCGCACAACCCCCCGGAATCGTTTGGTTGCTGTGTGTGCGGTTTGGATCGTACAATTACCGTACCCCCGAGGTGAGCCCCCACACGTTCGAGTGGGATGACGGGGCCTGCATGACGACTCGCGATCCGCGTTCACGCGATCCTGCGCACCCTGACAAGGGTGCGCAACGCGATCCCACGCAATCGCTGTCCCTCGATGCGGACGACATCGTGTCGGACCCCTCGCACCCTTCACTCGCGCTCGGCACGCACGAGGCGCAGGAGCGCGACGAACGCACGAGGATCGAGTCCCCCGGGGCGCGCGGCAAGACGCCTGCACCTCCGTCGGTACGCGCGGGTGCGACGAAGCCACCACCGGTGCCGAAGGGCGACGATCCCGACAATCGGATCGGCGAGACGCTGGGGAACTACAAGGTCGCGGAGCTGCTCGGCAAGGGCGGCATGGGCTTCGTGTATCGCGCCGAGCACATCAAGCTCGGACGCGAGGTCGCGCTCAAGCTGTTGCGGAGCGACTACGCGAAGCGGAAAGACGCGGTCGCGCGCTTCATCCAGGAGGCGCGCACCGTCAATCGGATCCGACACCGCAACATCGTCGACGTACCCGACATCCTCGAGCTCGAGGACGGCACCACGTGCATCGTCATGGAGTTTCTGCGCGGGCAGAGCCTCGGCAAGTGGGCGCGGACGGGTATCGATCTGCCCCGCGCACTCGCCGTGCTCGTCCAGATCTGCGACGGACTCGCGGCCGCGCACGCGGTCAACATCGTCCATCGCGACCTCAAGCCCGACAACGTGATCGTCGTGCCGACGTCCGACGGCGCGGAGCTCGTGAAGCTCCTCGACTTCGGCGTGGCAAAGCTGCTCAACCGCGATGACGAGGATATCGGCTTCCAGACCGCCGCCGGTTCCGTGATCGGCACGCCCGCGTACATGTCACCCGAGCAGGCGGGCGGCATGGCGATCGATGGCCGCTCGGATATCTATTCGCTCGGCGCGATCATGTACGAGCTGTTCTGCGGTCAGCCGATGTTTCGCGGCCGCTCGTTCGGCGAGTACGTCCGCAAGCACCTCACCGAGATGCCCGTGCGCCCGCGGCTGACCCAGGGTGGCGCGCACATGGACGACCGGATCGAAGCCGTGATCCTGAAGGCGCTCGAGAAAGATCCGAACCTCCGGTTCCAGCACGTGCTCGAGTTGCGCGACGCGCTGCTGCACCTGCTCGGCGCGATGGAGACTCACCCGCCCGGCTTCGCCGTGATCACCTCGAGTGGGATCCGGCCACCGCCGCTACCACCGATGCCCGCGATGCCACTGCCGCACGTGACGACGCCGCCGTCGGGTGGACATCCGTCGGTACAGTCCGGTCCCTACGCCGCGATGCACCCGTCGTCGGCGTACTCACCGCCGAGCTACAACTCGACCGGCTACGGCGTCATCGGGCTGACGCCGCCACCGCCGCTGCCGGCAACGCCGTGGTTCGTGTGGTTCATCGGTGGCGCGATCGCCGTGAGTCTCGGTGTGGGCGCGGCGGTCTGGTACGCCGGCGGTGACGAGCTGCCGGATGCACCCGTCGCTGCAAAGCAGCCGGGAACCGCGTTGACTGTCACGCCGGCCGCCCCCGAACCCTCGGTCCCGGTCGTGAAACAGGTCGGCTTGCGGTTCGATTCGTTGCCGAGCGGCGGCGTGTTCGCCGACGGCAAGTCCGCCGAGCTGTGCCAGACGCCGTGCACTCACAACGTCGACATGCAGGACGGCGGGTCGACGCTGCGAACGTTCTTCGTGAAGAGCGACGGCCACCGAGACGGCGTGATCGTCGTCGATCTCACCCAGGCCAAGCGCGAGTTCAGCGTCACGCTCGAGCGCTACGAGCCCGTGGTGGTCCCCCCGCAGCCCACGATCGTGACGAACCCGCCGTCGACGAAGTCGACCAAGTCGACCAAGTCCTCGAACAAACCCAAGTCCTCGAGCAAGAGCGACAAGCAGGTCACGAACACGCCACCGCCGCAGCCCGAGCCCGACGTGGAAGATGTGAGCGACAAGAAAGCCGACAAGAGGTCAGGGGACAAGATCGATCGCTCGGATACGCTCGATCCGTTCCGCTGCAAGCGCCCATGACCGCCCCGGTTCGCCTCCTCCTGGTCCTGTTCGTGACCTTGTTCGCCGCCCGCGTGGCGTATGCCGACGATCCGTCGACGCGCTCGGCGAAGCGCCACTTCGATCGTGGTCAGAAGCTGTTCAACCTCGGAAAGTTCGACGAGGCGCTCGAGGAGTATCAGCAGGCGTACGAGGCACAGGAGATCCCGGCGTTCCTGTTCAACATCGGCCAGTGCTATCGCAACCTCGGCGACTACGACGCGGCGATCTTCAGCTTCAAGAAGTATCTGAAGCTCGAGCCCGACGCGGAGAACCGCGAACAGGTCGAGGAGTACATCACCGAGCTCGAGGCCGAACAGGAGAAGGGGAACTCGCGGAGGTTCAAGCTCGACAAGAAGCGCGACGAGCCGGTCGGGACCGCGGCGCCCATCTACAAGAAGTGGTGGTTCTGGACGGGGATCGCGGTCGTCGGCGTCGCAGGCGGGGTCGGGATCTACGCCGCGACGCGGGCGGATCCTGCGGGCCCACCGACGACAACGCTCGGCCATCCACCGATCGTGTTCGCACCGTGATGCGCGCGAGCTGCATCGTGCTCCTCGCGTGCGCCGGCTGTGGCGACGACGGAAGTGGCGACGTCTACACGATCGTCACGGTCTCCAATCGGCCCGCGGTACACGACGTCGCGACCCTGCGCGTGACGCTTGTCAACGCTGGCACGACGCGCATGGACGATATCCCGGTCGGATCGGCGACCCTGCCGGCGACGTTCAGCCTCACCGCAACAGGTCGCACTGGCGACCTCGTGATCTCCGTGGACGCACTCGATGCAGCCGGTCTGCTCGTCGGGCGGGGAAGCACCACGGCACCGGTCGATTCACCGACCGCGACCGTCCTCCTCGAGACCGCTGACTTCGTGGTCAACACCGAGTTCGCGGAGGATCAATCACCGTCGACGTACCGCGACACGCATGGAGTCGCCGTCGGGGCGACCGCGGACGGATCGTTCGCGGTGACCTACAAGGTCACGTGCCCGACGCCCGGGTGCAACATGTACGCGCGTCGGTTCGACAGCACCGGTCGGCCGAAGTCGAGCCAGATTGCAGCGGGCACCGCCGGGTTCCCGGTCTCGACGAACCCGTCCGACTACATCACCACGCCCGCCGTCGCCGGTTCCGGGACGACCCACCTCGTCGCGTGGAACTATTCGCAGCCGTCGCCTGGCACGGGGACCGGGGTCGCGTGTCGAGCGCTCGACGCATCGGGGCGCGCAATGCCCGCGGAGCTCCTGGTGTCGACGGATATCGGCACGGACAACGTCTCGATCGCGCCGCTCACCAACAATAACTTCCTCGTCGCATGGGTCGGCAACTCGCCGCGCGTGGTGCGCGGTTTGATCGTGCGGCCCGACTGCACTGCGCTCAACGCCCCGATCACGGCGTCGACCACGCCAGGCCCCGTCGCGCCGGCTGTGGCGGCGAACGGCAACACGGTGCTCTACGCCTGGGAGGTCGAAGGCAACGTCTACGTTCGCCTCGCCAGCGCGACGAACGCGCTGCAGGGAGCCGCCGACGTGCTGTTCCTGCCCAAGACCGCGACCGAGGAGATCGAGTTCGTGCGCGTCGCACCGCTCGGCACGGGATTCGCCGTGCTGGTCCGCTGGTCGTTGATCGGGCAGTTCACGGGCGCAGGCAGGATCGACCTGTACCGGACCACCGCGACCGGGGGCGTCATCGGTCAGGCGGTGCTCGTCAGCAGTCGGT
>JACCQV010000684.1 GCA_013813945.1 Deltaproteobacteria bacterium
CTTCCAATCCGATCAGCGCGGCGCTCGCCTGGTCCTCGCGATCACGCGCGAGATACGCGAATGCGCCGCCACCGGCGAGCACGCCGACACCCGCAACGATCGGCAGCCACGGAAGCTTGCTCGGTCCATCGACGGTGGGAGCTTGCGGCGGGGGCGGTTCGGGTAGTGGCGTGGGCTCGGGATCGGGCTCGGGGCGCGGTGGGTTCGGCTCGACCGGCTTCGCGGTCAGCTTGGCCTGCGCCTTCAGCTCCGCCTGAAGCGTCTCGATCCGTCGCTCGATCGCGCCGCGATCTTCGACCTGTCGGCCCTCGGCGAGGTAGCGGGTGTAGGCGTCGAGCGCACCCTGCTTGTCTCCTAGACCTTCGAGAGCGCGCGCGAGGTTGTACAGGAGGTTTGGCTGCGGGTAGAGCGCGTAGGCCTGGCGCAGCAATGCCACCGAGACCTCGAGCTCGCCCCGCTTGTAGGCCTTGGCGCTCTCGGCAGCGAGCTCCCCCGCGCGCTTCTTGTCGGCGGGAGTCGGATTGGCGACCGCCAGCGAAGGCAGCAAACAAAACAGAAGCGCGAGAGACCCTCGGCACATCGCGTATGATGACGGTAGCATGGCTCGAGGCGCGTCGAACGCGGCGCAATTGCCAGCGAAGATCGGCCGTCACGAGGTCCTCGGCCACCTCGCCGATGGCGGCATGGCCGAGATCTTTCTTGGCAAGGAGCCGGACGGCCGGCCCGTCGTGATCAAGCGGATCATGCCGCACCTCGCTCGCCAGGGGACGTTCGTCGCGATGTTCATCGACGAGGCGCGCATCGGCTCACTCGTCCATCACCCGAACGTCGTCGAAGTGTACGAGCTGGGCCAGGTCGGCGCCGACCTGTTCATGGTCATGGAGTACCTCGCGGGAGAGAGTGTGCTGGGTCTGCTTCGCCGCATGCTCGCGCGCGACGAGCAGCTCGCGCTGGCACTCGGCGCCTATATCGTCGCTGAAGCGTGCGCCGGACTGCACTGCGCCCATCAGCTCGCTGACGAGAACGGCACGCCGCTCGGGCTCGTGCACCGCGACATCTCGCCGTCGAACTTGTTCGTCACCTACGACGGCGAAGTGAAGGTGCTCGACTTCGGCATCGCGACCGCAGCGCATCGACTCACGCGCACCGCGACCGGCAGCATCAAGGGCAAGTTCTCGTACATGTCCCCCGAGCAGTGCATGGGCGAGCCCCTCGATCGTCGCTCCGACATCTTCTCGCTGAGCGTCGTGCTCTACGAGCTGACGACCGGGCGCCGGCTGTTCAAGCGTCCGAACGAGCTGCTCGTGCTCAAGGCGGTGACCGAGGATCCGATTCCGCGGCCACGGCGCGAGCTGCCCGACTATCCGGAAGTGCTCGAGCGGATCGCGATGAAGGGACTGTCGCGCGAACGCGATCGTCGACACTCGTCCGCGCTCGAGCTTCGCGAAGAGCTGCTCGCGGCGATGTCGATCCTCGGCTTCACTGGCAATCCGCGGGACGCGCTCGTGGAGCGAATGAATGCGCTGTTCTCCGAGCGCGTCGCCGAGAAGCGAACGCTGCTGCGCCACCTGCGCGCCGGCACCGAGCTGGGCGACATGCCCGCGGCAGAAGTCGACGAGAACGTCGAGCTGCCGCAGATGCACGAGCATGTTGCCTCGGCTCGCCCGTCGATCACGCGAACCGCAACCGTCTCGCGCGGCGTAGGCTCGCGCACCTGGGTCGTGGTGCTCGTCGCGCTGCTCTTGCTCGGCGTCGGTGGAGGTGCTGCGTGGTGGTGGCAGCAGGAGCGGGGAAACCCGGTCGCGGAAGCCGAAGTCCCGGCCACTCTGCCGGCGGTCGTGATGAAGGCCGAGCCGGCACCGACCGCTCCTGCCGCTCCGACGCGATTCGTGGTGCGGGTCGAGAGCGTGCCGCCCGGCGCCACCGTGAAGATCGATGGAGAGTCGCTCGGTGCGGCGCCACTCGATCACACGTTCGAGGGCGCAGGGCGTCACTTGCTCACGCTCGAGCTGGGCGGCTACACGAGCGTCACGCAGGAGCTCGACATCGATCGAGATCAGCGCGTGCTCGTACCGCTCGCCGCCGTACCGACCGCACCGCCGAAGGCGAAGCCCGCGGTGAAGAAGAAGAAGCCCCAGCAGCGCAAGCCCGATCCGTTCGGTAGGTTCGACTGACGTCACAGCGACGCGCCCGTGGGCCGCGGCGGCCGAGGAGATCGATCCCGAGCACACGGCAGAAGCCGAGCGCGCGTATCACCCGGACGTCTAGCTCGGTAACGCGATACGCTTCGCACCGTGACAGAGCAGCTAGACGCGAAGTGGCACGTGCCGGACAGCTACGACATCACGGAGCGCACGATCGCGCTGCCGCCGCCGGCGGCGCTGCTGCCGACCGCGCCGATGCTCGGGATCCTTTCGGTGCGTGCACTCGAGGACCAGGCGACCGGCACCGGACTGTTCGCGCTCGTCACGTGGCAAACGATCGCGGGTGCAAGCGCCCTCGCTGCGCTGACACTCGACCAGCTCGCTCACACGCCCGATCTCGCGGGCATCGAGCTGTTGACGCTCGGCCATGCGTACGTCGCGACCGGCACCGGCGAGGGCGCAGCCTTCGAGATTGCCCAGCGTGCCCGCAAGATCCTCAAGCAACCAGTGACCCCGCAGTCGATCGAGGCGAGCTTGCTCCTCGCCTCGACGGCGTTGCCGTACGGCGTCGAACGCGTGCGCACGCTGCTCGACATGCTCGAACCCGAGCTGGCGCAGGGGACCGACGAGCACCTCGCAGTCCACGCCCTGATCCGCGCCGCGGCGGACCCGAGCCCCGCGCGGCTCGACGACGCACACACCAAGCTCGCTGCGCTCGACGATGCATTCGGTCTCGCCCAGTGCGCGCTGCTCGCGTACGCACGGGAGCTCGAGACCACGAAGCGCCCCGCTCTCCTCCGTGGCTATCTCGAGCACGCGATCTACCGCTACGAGCTCGACGGTCGACCCGACTGGGCCGCGCGAACGATCACGCACTCACTCGTGCCCCTCCTGATCTCGGAGCTGAAGGCACCTGCGCTCGAGGTCACCGACTTGCTCGCCCGCGCTGCTGCCCTTGCAGTGCAGGCCCGATCCCAGCTCGCGTTGAAGTCGGTGTTCCGCACCGCATCGAAGCTCGGCTACGCCGCGACGGTCAACACGCTCAACGAATTCGACCCGCCGTCGTTTGCACCGCGCGCCGCAAATGCCGCGCCGCCGCAGGAGGAAGCACCGAAGGCAAAGAAGCCCGCGGCGAAGAAGACCAAGAAGAAGGCTGCGAGCTGAGTCTGCCGCGTTACATCACGCGAACGGGCGCGGTCCGCGCGTTGACGAGCGCCGGCTTATCGACGCGCTTCCGCAGCTTGCCGATCCGGACCCAGTACGTCTGTCCGCGCTTGAGCTGCCAGCGCTCGTCGGCTGCGCGCATGTCCTGGCCGCCGTAGCTCGGGCGTTCACCCGGGAGATTCATCATCGCGACCGGCAGATCGCCGAGCTCGTTCGCGACCAGCCAACCATCACCGTCGTTGACCGGCGGCGGTCCCACGATCTGGAAGTAGACGGCATCGTGATCACGCGCGACGCTGATCGTGCGTGCTCCAGCCGGCAGATCACCGTTCACGATCGCATGGCTGGGGACCGGAGCCGGTGGATCCTTGAGATCGCTCGGCGGAGCCGGCGGCAGCGGCGTCACCTCGCCGACCGCCCAGTACCAGCGGCGCTCCTCGTCGAGGATCCATGCGCCGGTGAGCGCGACGCGGTCGCCTTCCTTGGCCTTGTCACCGAGCTTCACGCGGATGCCGAGCGTGCCGTTGCCTTCTTGATCGTCGACGAGCCAGACGTACGACGACGCGACGAGCGGTGGCGTGCCGGCGTCGGCGACCGCAGGTCCCGGAACCATGACTGCAGGCCCGATCCGACCGTAGACGACACCGCGCTGGTTGCGCCGCGCGAGCAGCTGCGCTCGATCAACGACGGCCTGCCATGCCGGGATCGCATCGAGCTCCGCGATCAGCTTGCCCGGATCCGCCACGTCGGGCTCCTCGGTCTTCGCGGGTGCGTCGGGCGGATCACGTGGAGCGGCCGCATCCTCGCGGTTGCCGAAACCCGCACCTGCATCCCCGCGCTTCGATGCACTGCCACTCGCCGTACCCGACCCGCTCGCCGGCGGCTCGCTCGTCTGTCCGCCCTGACATGCGGCGAACACCAGCAGAAGGACGAGGGCGCGCGTCACCATGCGAGCGTCCCGAGGAGCTCCACGATGGGAGCGAGGCCCTGCGCATCGATGTCGTCGAACGCAGCCAGAGCGTAGCTGTCGAGATCGAGCACGGCGACAACCGCACCGGACCGCAGGATCGGGACGACGATCTCGCTGCGCGAGCCCGCGTCGCATGCGATGTGGCCAGGGAACTTCTCGACGTCCGGGACGATCAGCGTTCGTCGCTCTGCGGCGGCGGTGCCGCACACACCGCGACCGAGTGCGATCCGCACGCACGCGACCTTGCCCTGGAACGGCCCGAGCACGAGCTGATCACCCCGCGCGACGTAGAACCCGATCCACGACGCCGCCGTCACACACTCGCGCAGCGCGGCGCAGGAGTTCGCGAGGTTCGCGATCAGATCCGGTTCACCGTCGAGGAGCGCCGCGAGCTGAGGCAAGAGCTCGCGATACCTCGCTGCCTTGTCGGCCCCCGTGAGCTCGACGGTCTCCATCGCAAGCTCAGCCCGCGGCGAGCGCCCGCGCTGCATTGAGCGCGCGCGGGATGCCGAACGGGCTCGCGCGAAGCTGGAGGATGAGCATGTCGCCCTCCGTCGAGAGACCCGACACGTTGACGACCGGCGTCAGCGTCCCGAGGATTCCGCGCACGCGATCGTTCTCGGCGAACTTCGGGTTCTGCATCAGGTCGAGCACGATGATGTCATCGTGGGCCTCGACGAGAACGGCGGGCCGCTTCGGCATGAACTTGGCGAGGTTGCCTGGCTTGCTGAGGTCGAGCGCGCCGCTCTTGATCAGGCCCGCGACGGGCGTGAACGACTCGCCGAGCACCTTCATCGTGACGTCGGAGATCCGCAGCGTGACGCGGAACTCGGTATCGGAGACCTCGATCTTGTCGATCCGGATCGAAGCGCCCGCGCGCACCGTGGTGCCCATCAGGTCGATCGTCGCGCCGATGCCAATCGCAGGCGGTCGCGATGTGATCGTGATGTCTTGCGGCGCCTTTTTGGACGGCGGCGTGTTCGCGATGAACCAGCGTAGCGA